>JBJHDG010000065.1:0-10638 GCA_050486425.1 Pseudomonadales bacterium
CATATGAGCACAACCGTACTGCAGATGACCAAATCAGCCACTGAAGCTTTGCGATCCATGGATACCCAGCTCGCCGCCAAGGTGGTCCGGGAAGATCTGGGGGTGGATCGGGAGTATGAGGCGCTGATGCGTCAGCTGATCACTCATATGATGTCTGATCCCAGCACCATTCCCCGTGTGCTGAGCGTGATGTGGGCCACACGTGCACTGGAGCGCATCGGGGACCGTGCGCGCAATCTGTGCGAGTACGTGATCTATCTGGTGAAAGGTAAGGACGTTCGTCATACCAGCCTGGAAGAACTGGAGCGTGAGGCCGGTAGCGAGCGTCATTGAAACTTAGCATTTCCTTCATGGAAGCGTCACAGAGGCGCTTTAGTCTTCCGCCTCGCTAGGCCTCGAGGGATGCAGTGCCTTAGTTGACTGCAATAAATAACTCAAGAGATTCACTTGGAGATTATCATGAAGAAACAATTGGTTGCTGCCGCCGTATTGATGGCGCTGGCTACACCGGCACTGGCTGCTGACGTTAGCGTCTACGGCCGGGCCCATGTCACGGTTGATTACCTGGACAACGGTGATGAAGCCGCATTGAACGTATCCTCTAACTCTGCCCGCCTGGGTTTTCGTGCCAGCACGGAGATTGCTGAAGGTTTGAAAGGCAGTGTGCAGATTGAGCAGGAAGTGCAGTGGGCCAATGGCGCCGGCAATTTCGCCAGCCGCGACACCTTTGTCGGTCTGGAAGGTGGCTTTGGTCTGATCCGTCTGGGCTTCTTTGATACCCCGTTGAAGAATGTGCGCAGCAAAACTGACTTCTTCGGCGACCAGATTGGCGATGCCCGTAACCTGACCCGACTGCGTGATGAGTACACCGGCGGTGATTTCGATTTCGATACCCGTTTCCGTAACGGTATCCATTACCGCACCCCCAAGTTCAGCAACATGACGGTGGATCTGCATTACTCCACCAACACCAACGCGGGCAGCACCAGCGATAACGACAATGATGCTATCAGCACCGCCTTCACCTACGAAACCCGTGAGATGTATGCGGCCGTGGCTTATGAGCGCAAAGGTGCCAGCAAGTCTGATGCCGTGCGTTTGGGCTTCGGTTACAGCATCACCGATTCCGTCCGCCTCAATGCCCTGGTGCAGCAGGCCACCATCAAGGATGCCACCGGCTTTACCAGTGATCAGGATGTGACCACCTATGGTGTGGGCGCCAGCTTCAAGCTGTCATCCGATACCACCATCAAGGGTCAGGTATACATGCTGGATGCTGACGGCGATGACCGTAACGCCACCATGTTAGCCTTGGGTCTGGATCACGCCCTGAGCCGTAACTTCCGTTTGCTGGTGGCAGCGGCCATTACTCAGAATGATGACAATGCCAACTATGCCATGAGCAAAGGTGGTCATGGTGGCCAGGTAACACCTGTTACCGGTGAAGACGCCAGCGGCTTCTCCGTAGGCTTCCGCTACGACTTCTAAGCAGTGCCCCCGGGGTGCCGAGGGCACCCCGGGTTTGCCTTGCAGTGCAGGGTTTGAACCCACCCTCGCTTCGCTTTAGTATCAGCCGCAGTCGCCAGCACCCCAGAAACATTTTGAAACCAATTCGCTAGCGCCGGAAATTGTCCGGAAATGCCCTTGGCGCACACTGGCCAGCGCTTGTAAGAAAACGATTTCATAGGTTGTTGCGCTTGTTGCTTCGTTACCCATGCCAACATGTGTCCAGTACGCCAGCATGCCTTGGGGGCGTAGCGGCCGCGTTGGTGCCGGAAGCGCTACATAGAACATCCGTTAAGCATTCGCCCCGGCGTCTGCCCGGTCGCCTGGCTTGGCTGTTGGGATTGGGTTGTTGCTTGCTGCTGCCCTGGTCGGCACTGGCCCAAAATCCCTATGCCGACCTCTCTGATCCGGAGCTGTCCAAGCTCACCAACCACTGGGAGATCCTGAGTCAGGAGGAGCGGCGCGCGCTGCTTACGGAAATCCGCATGCGCATGGCCGCTGCCTCGGACGAACGCCCCATCATCGAAATCAAGTCGGAGCGTCGCTACGGTCATACGGTGCAGCGTGCCGATGGCACCCTGATCCATATAGAAACCCGGGAGCAGGTCATCCATTATCAGCAAACGCCGGATGCCGATGGGCACGCGTTCGGTTTCGGTTTCGAACGTCGAGTGGCAGAAACCCAGGAATTGCCTGCGTATCCTGGCCCGGAGTCAGGCCCGGCTGATACGGCCCCTATCCGCCCCGCTGCTGCCAGCGACTGATCATCGGGAGATGCCTGTGAACGCCCAACCTGCCCGGTTGCTGGTGGTGGATGATGATGCTGAGTTACGGGAACTGACCCAAGCCTACCTGCGCCAGCAGGGCTTTCGGGTAGATACAGTGGCGGACGCACGGCAGATGGATGCCGCCTTGGCCCAGCATACCTACGACCTGTTGTTGCTGGATCTGATGATGCCGGGGGAGGATGGCTTATCGGTGGCCAAACGCCTGAAGGCCAATGGGCAGCTGCCCATCATCATGGTCTCTGCCCAGGGCGAGGATGTGGACCGCATCGTGGGGCTGGAAGTGGGTGCCGATGATTACATCGCCAAACCTTTCAATCCGCGAGAACTCCTGGCCCGGATTCGTGCGGTGCTGCGGCGGGTGCAGGCGGCAGAACATATGCCCAAGCCCCAGGCTGAATTTGGTGACTTTCAGTTGGATCTTGCCGGCCATCGGCTACTGAAAGCAGGAGAAATCGTGCCCCTCACCGGCGGTGAATTCGAGTTGCTGGCGGTGCTGGTAGCACATCCCAATCGGGTGCTGGATCGGGATCGGATTCTCGACCTGCTCACCGGTGCGGAACGCACGCCCTTTGACCGCAGCATTGATGTGCGGGTCACCCGGCTGCGTAGCAAGATCGAACCGGATCCGGCCAACCCCATCTACATCCGCACGGTTTGGGGCAAGGGCTATATGTTCTGCCCGGATGGCGGCAGCTGAGGCCCGGCAATTCCATGCGACCACTTTCCCTGTTGCTGCGGACCAACCTGGTACTGGCGCTGGGCGCTCTGGCCATTGCGGTGACCGCCATTCTGGCGCTGAACCAATTCGTGATTCGGCCCATCGCCTTGCAGGCGGCAGATGACGAAGCAGCCTTGCTGGTGCTGTCAGCCCAGACCTGGGTGGAGCTGCCGCCGTTGTCCCGGCGCTACTTCGAACTGGAGCTGGCGGAAAATCATGATCTGGTGATTACGCCGGACGTGCGCGAGCTCCCGCCCGCGCCCCTGGATCAGGCCTACCTGCCCCTGCTGCGGGACAAACTCTCCGAGCGCTTGGGCCAGCCGATAACGCTGTTGGCAGCGGATGAGCTGATCTGGGTGAACGTGCCTATGGGCGGGCGGGAAATCCAGATCGGGTTTGCGCCGGACCGGCGTGATGTGCGGCCGCTGAACGTGGGGCTGATCATCATCCTCACCGGCGCCCTTATCGTGTTTGGGACTTCCTGGTTGGTACTGCAACGCATCACCCGGCCGCTGGTGCGTGCTGCGGAACTGGCAAAAACCTTTCGCGGTGGTGAGCATTTTCGCCCACTGCCGGAAGAAGGACCGCGGGAGCTGCGCACACTGGCGCGCAGCTTTAATACCATGGCCAGAGACATCGCAGCCCTGCTGGCCAACCGCACCACCTTGCTGGCTGGAATTTCCCATGATCTGCGCACGCCCTTGGCGCGCATGCGACTGGCCCTGGCGCTGTTGCCACCGGAGGTAGATCCGACCCTGGTCGTGCGCTTGGAGCGTAACCTGGAGCTCATGGACAGTCTGATCGGCGATGCGCTGATGTTTGCCCGTGGTGCCGGGGAGGCGCCACAGCCACTGGCGCTGCGCCCGCTGCTGGAGGATTTCATTGCCAACCTGGAAATTCCACTGGGTTTGCACTGGGAGGGAGACCCTGAGGTGCAGCTGCGCCTGGCGCCCAGTGCGCTGCGCCGGGTGCTGCAGAATCTGGTGGCCAATGCCCGGGAGCACGGTGCGGGTGCACCTGAGCTGCGGGTCCTGGTGGGCCGGCGGGTGGAGGTGTTGGTACGGGATCAGGGACCAGGGATTCCGGCTGAGCATCGGGACAAGGTTTTTCAGCCGTTTTTTCGCCTGGACCAGGCGCGCACCGCAGGCGGTAGCGGTTTGGGTCTGGCCATCGTGCAGCAGCTCTGTCAGGCCCATGGCTGGCAGGTGCAGGTGGAAGATGCGCCAGGCGGCGGCGCCCAGATGCGACTGGTGCTGGGCAAGCCGATTACTGCCCAGATGAACTGAACACTGATGGCCTGAATATAGGCGCCTGAAACAAATTGACACAAAAAGCCCGGCCCAGGAAATTCGCTGGAAACAGCTCGGGCGCAGTATTGATCCTGAGGCCAGCTACTGGTCTCACCCCAAGAGGCAATCTCTATCCCCTTGAGGCCTGTGACTCCTTGGGTCCTGTTGGCCCGCTGGTGGCAACACCAGCGGGCTTTTTATTAGTTAGCCTGATAAACATGCACATCCCGCTGCGGGAACGGAATACTGATGCCATTGGCATCAAAGGCCAGTTTCACCTGCTCGGTGAGATCGAAGTTCACGCCCCAGTAGTCGGCGGCATTGACCCAAACACGCACGGTGAGATTTACCGAACTGTCCCCTAAAGAGGACACCACCACCATGGGCGCCGGCTCCGCCTGAATGCGCGCATCCTGGTTGATCAGCTCGCGGATCACCGTTTTGGCCTTGGCGATATCATCGCCATAACCGATGCCGAAGAGGAAATCCACGCGGCGGGTGGCTTCCCGGGAAAAGTTGGTGATGATGCCGTTGGAGAGCGCCCCATTGGGTACCGTGATCACCTTGTTGTCCGGTGTTTTCAGCACGGTGGTAAAAATCTGGATGTCCTGCACGGTACCCGTAACCCCCTGGGCTTCGATAAAATCCCCCACCCGATAGGGGCGGAACATCAGGATCAGCACGCCACCGGCCAGGTTGGCCAGGCTGCCTTGCAGGGACAGGCCAATGGCCAGGCCCGCTGCGGCCAAAACGGCGACAAAGGAGGTGGTTTCAATGCCCACCATGGAGGCGACGCTGATGATCAGCAGCACCTTCAGGGTGATGCTGGTGAGATTGGAGAGGAAGCTGGAGAGGGTGGCATCGATACTGCGGGCGCTGAATGTGGCGCGGATGCCGCGCATGAATTTGTTGATGATCCACAGGCCCACCACCAGCACGATGATGGCAAGCAACAGGCGTGGGCCGTACAGCATGCTCAGCTCGATGGCGGTATCCAGATGTTGATTCAGTTGTTCTGCGGACAGCTCTTCCATGGCGGCTCCAAGGCTGGGTGTGGGGACGGCTAACGCTAACCAAGGTTCCATCAGCTTGCCAGCGCCTTATACGCCTGGCATGACAACATAAAGAGGTAATCCATGAGTGAAGAACTGGTGCAATACCAGGTGACAGACAAACTGGCGCTGATTCGCATCAACCGGCCGGATAAACGCAATGCCATGTCCTATGCCACCCTGGACGCATTGCAGGCGGCGGTGGCGCGGGCCGCTGCGGATCCGGCAGTGGTGGCCATCGCCCTGACCGGTGCCGGTGACAAAGCCTTCTGCGCCGGTTTTGATCTCAATGAGCTGCTGGAGCGGGACCTGCCCACCACGCTGGAGCCCATCGTGCAGGGCCTGGCCGCCCAGCTGGAGCGCACGCCCAAGCCCACCATCGCCGCCATCAATGGCCTGTGTTTCGGCGGTGGCCTGGAGGTGGCCCTGGCCTGTGATTTCCGTGTCGCCGCACCCAATGCCAAATTCGCGGCGCCGGAAGGCAAGGTCGGCATCATTCCCGGCGGCGGCGCCACGGCGCGGCTGCCGCGTCTGGTGGGCACCGGTTGGGCGTTGGAAATGATGATGCTGGGGGCAACCCTGGATGCGGAGCAGGCGCTGCGTATCGGGCTGATCACGCGCCTGGTGGCTGCCGAGGAATTGCTGCCGGAAGTGCAGCGCATGACCGACCTGTTGGCCAGCTATCCACCCCTGGTACCACGCACCATCAAGGCTGTGGTGCAGGGCGGTATGGACGCCAGTCTGGCCGGTGCCCTGATCCTGGAGAAGTTCGCCCAGGGCGCACTGGTGCAGACCGAAGACAAGCGGGAAGGGGTGTCTTCATTCCTGGAAAAACGCGAGCCGCATTTCAAGGGCCGCTAAGGCGGCGGCCGGGTCTCAGGGGGTGTGCAGGTTGGCTGCCAGCCAAGCCAGGATGTCTGCCGTCACCTGCTCCCGGTTGATTTCGTTGAGCATCTCATGGCGACCCTCCTGGTAATAGGCGGTGTCGATCTGCTGCACACCAGCCTGGTGCCAGGCGGCTGCCAGTGCATGCAAACCACTGAGTGGGCCGCTGGGATAGTGATTGATGGGGTCGGCGCTGCCGGCCACCAGCAGCACGGGCAGTGCGCTGCGGATAGTCGTCAGCAGCGCCGCGTCGCTGAGCCGGGCCGGATCCCCAACGCTGGCATTACGCTGGCTGCTGCGCTTGTCGAAGCCACACAGGGGATCGGCAATGTACTTATCCACTTCGGTGGCATCGCGACTTAGCCAGTCATAGGGTGTGCGCGCGGGCTCAAAGGCCTGATTGAACACCAGGCGTGGCGCGCCGGGTTGGCGCAGGGTGGAGCCGGAGAGCACCAGGGCATCCACCAGCTGGGAATCCGTCTGCATCAGCTGCTGGGCGGCAAAGGATCCCATGCTGTGACCAAACAGGCCCAGGGGCAGACCCGGCCGCGCTGCCCGCGCCTGGCGGATGAACTGGCCAATATCTGCCACCAGTGCATCCCAACCCCCGGCGCCATAGTCACCCAGACCTTCCGGGCCGGCGGAGCGGCCATGGCCGCGATGATCCAGCGCCCAGACTTCATAGCCGGCCTGCACCAGCGCCTGGGCGAAGCGGTCATAGCGCAGCGCATGTTCCGCCGCGCCATGGGCCAGTACCAACAAGCCCTGCGCCGCCGGCTGCGGCCAGCAGTAGGCGGTCAGGGCAAAGCCGTCGACGGCAGAGCGCATGGCCAATGTCTGCATCCTGTACTCCCTAAGTTGCCCGGCATCCAGGGCTGTTGGATACTGCCCTGCCGAAATATCCATGCAATCGACCTGAGGGGGAATTATGGCAGCGAAAAAATTCCCGATTGAAATGGGCCACATCATGATGTTTGCCCGTTCCATCGGCGATCCCAATCCCATCTACTACGACGAAGAATATGCCAAAGGTGCCGAGCCGGGCACCATCATTGCACCGCCCACCTTTGTCCAAGCCAGTGCCCAGTTTGATCCTGACTATGGTTTGCGGCCGAAGATCGGCCAGCCTTGGTTCGGCTCCGGCAAGGAAGCCACTGGCATCGAGCGCGAAGCGCCTGCCGGCGGTGGCGGCGGCAGTGGTCGCAGTGGCGGCGGCGGTGGGGGGCTGCACGCCGAGCAGCACTATGAATATCACCGCCATCCGAAAGTCGGCGACGTACTCACCGCCACCACCAAACCAGGCAAGACCTGGGAGAAGGAAAGCAAACGTGCCGGCAAGCTGGTGTTCAGCGAAAGCGTCACCGAGTACCGGGATCAGCAGGGTGAACTGGTGGTCACGGCCCGCAGTGTGGGCGTGCGCACCGAGCGTCCCATCGACCAGTCAGCCTGAGGAGTTGCAACCCATGCCCTTATCCGCAAGCAAAATCAAAGTGGGTGATACCTTCACAGCGCGGCTGGTGGAGGATCTGAAACGGACCCAGATCGTGCAGTACGCCGGTGCTTCGGGTGACTACAACCCGCTGCACACGGATGAAATCTTTACCACCAAGGTGGCGGGTTATCCCAGTGTGTTTGCCCACGGCATGCTCACCATGGGCATGACCGGCAAGATGCTCACCGACCTGGTGGGTGATGGCCGCCTCACCAGGTTCGGCGTGCGCTTCACCAGCCAGGTGTTTCCCGGGGATACCCTGGATGCCACCGCCACGGTGGAAGCCATCCGGGAGGAAAATGGTCAGGCCCTGGTGGATCTGACCGTGTCCACCCAGAACCAGAATGGGGTGGAAGTGGTGAAAGGCCAGGCATCAGCCCGGCTGGATCCCTAGGCGGGTATCCGCCTGCAACACCGGGCCTGCGGCTCGGACTCACCGGCGGCTGCGGCCGCCGGTGGTGTTTCAGGCGCCCAGCGCCGGCAGCACCTGCCGGAACTGCCGGATTTCCACGCTGCGGAACAAGCCGGCCTGTTGGTAGGGATCGGCCTGGGCGAAGGCTTCCACCTGCGCCCGGCTCACCGCTTCCACCACCAGCAGGGAGCCCAGCATGCTGCCGTCTTCCCCCAGCAGCGGCCCTGCCAGCTGCACACTTACCTGATTGGCGGCCAGATGCGCCAGGTGGGCATCCCGGGTGGCCTTGCGTAAAGGTTCCTGGCCCGGGTGATCCAGACAGTAAAGAACGAACTGCATGGGCGTTCCTTGGTTTCTATGGGTGTGCCGGCTAAGTTACCATGGCAGCCTTTTCAGTCAGAAGGAGCAAGCTGTGAACCAGAGACTAGACAGCAATGAGCGTGAGGATGCGGAAGCGGCGTTGCCGAAGTTGGGCTTTCTGGAAAACTCGCTGCTCAAGCATCGGGCCCTGACGCTGTTTGGTGAAATCAACAAGGATGTGGCCCAGCGCACCGTGGAAAAACTGCTGGCGCTGTCCTTCCAGAGTGATGATCCCATTACCCTGTTCATCAGCTCCCCCGGTGGCCATGTGGAGTCCGGCGACGCCATCTTCGACATGATCCGCTTTATCAAACCCCAGGTGCGGGTCGTGGGCACCGGTTGGGTGGGCTCTATCGCCACTCACATTTATTTGGCCGTGGATCGCGCGCAGCGCTTTGCCCTGCCCAATACCAGATTCCTCATTCACCAGCCCGCTGGCGGCTTTGGTGGTGATGCGTCGGATATCGCCATTCAGGCGCGGGAAATCGTAAAAACCCGGGAGCGTATCAATCGCATCATCGCGGAACAGACCGGGCAACCCCTGGATCGCATCACCGCGGATACGGAACGAGACTTCTGGATGGGCGTGGAAGAATCCATCGAATACGGCATTGTCGGCAAACTGATTCACAACATCAGCGAGTTGCCTGCCTGATACCTGGGCTGGGGGTGCAGTCCGCGGGGCTGCACCCCCAACTACATCAACTGCGTCCTTCCAGGTCACGCATGGCCTGATCCGTGGTAAAGAAAATATTGCCGGAGAGTTCCGCCGGGAAATCCGTGGTGCGCAGCTGATCCAGCACCGGCCCTTTTACTTCCGCCAGATGCAGGCGGATACCCATGCGCTCGAGATTGCGATTCAAGCGTTCCAACATTTCCAGGCCGCTGGTATCAATCAGATTGACCGCGCTGCACACCAGCAGCAGATGCCGCGCCTGGGGTTGGCGTGCGAGGATCTTCAGCAGTTTGGCTTCCACCTGATTGGCATTGGCAAAGAACAGACTCTCATCTACGCGCACCGCCACCACATGCTTGAAGGTCTCGGTGTCGTGGCGATTCACGTTGCGAAAATGCGGTGTGTTGCCCAGGCGCCCGATCACAGCGATATGCGGCTTGCTGGTGCGGCGTACAAACAGTGCCACCGACAACAACAGCCCCAGCAGCAAACCGGTTTCCACGCCAAATATCAGTACCGCTGCCAGGGTTGCCACATGGGTGATGCTGTCATGCTTGTAGAAACGCCAGTAGGCAAACACCGGACGTAGATCGAACAGGGATAGCACCGACATGATGATGATGGCGGCCAGCACCGCATGCGGCAGGTAGTTGAACAGGGGCGTCAGCCAGAGCAGGGTGACGCCAATCACCAGGGCGCAGATCAGGCTGCTCACCGGTGTGCGGCCACCCGCCTCGAAGTTGACGCTGGAGCGGGAAAAACTGCCCGCCACCGGATAGGCGCCGGTGAACGCGGCGCCCACATTGGCCAGCCCCAGTGCAATCAGTTCCTGATTGCTGTGCAAGCGGCGGTGACGGCGTGTCGCCAGCGTGGTACCAATGGAGTAGCTCTCCACATACACCACCAGGGCGATCATGGCGGAGGCGGGCGCCAGATCCAGCCAGAGCCCGCTGGCAAAGGGCGGCAAGGTCAGGCTGGGCAGGCCGGGCGGGATATAGCCCACGGTGGCCACCGCGAAACGCTCATCCAGTTGCAGCAGGAACACCAGCGCCATGCCCAGCACAGCCGCCAGCACCGGCCCGGCATTGCTGATGGGATGGCGCCGGCTGACCCGGCGTGCCAGCGGCAGCATGGCCAGAAAGGCAAACCTGCGTACCAGCCACAGGAGCAGCAGGCTGCCGGCGGCGATGGCCGTGGTCACTGGATTGAATGCCAGCAGTTGGGTGCTGAGCTGCTGCAGCAGCACAAAACCGTTTTCGCTGAGTTTGACCTCCAGGCCGAAAAATGCCGGTAGTTGACTCAGGATGATGAGCAGCGCAGCCGCATTGACGAAGCCGGCGATCACCGGCTGGCTCAGCAGATTTACCACGCCGCCCATTTGCCACAGACGCAACAGCCAGAGAAACAGGCCGGCCTGCAGGCACAGAATCAGCGCGATGTCGGCGTAATCCTGGGTAAAG
>JBJHDG010000066.1:0-10601 GCA_050486425.1 Pseudomonadales bacterium
GACCTACGATGAACTGATCACCGCAGAGGGGAAGGCGGCCCTGCAGCAGGAGACCCTGGCCATGGTGCGCAGCGTCATGCAGGAGTTCCACGGTGAACCTGCCGTGGAGGAAGTCTACTTCACCAGTTTCATGATGCAGTAGGGGCAGGCCATGAGCACCAAGGAAATTCTTTCCCAGGCCGAGATCGACGCGCTGCTGCACGGCGTTGAAAGCGGCGCCGTGGAAACCGAGGATGAATACCGCCTGCGTGACGGCGTGCCACGGCCGGTGGATCTCACCGCCCATGAGCGCATCGTGCGCGGGCGCATGCCGACACTGGAAATGATCGGCAACAGATTCTGCCGCAATATGCGCGTGAGCCTGTTCAATCTACTGCGCCGTGCGGTGGATGTTTCCTTTCAGGGCGTGCGCCTGACCAAATTCGGTGAGTACGTGCACAGCCTGCATCTACCGACCAGCCTGAATATGGTGCGTCTGCCACCTTTGCGTGGCACTGGACTGTTGGTCATTGATGCCAAGCTGGTCTTTGCACTGGTGGATAATTTCTTTGGTGGTGATGGCCGTTTCTATACCCGCATTGAAGGTCGGGAATTTACCGCCATGGAAAATCGCGTCATCCAGATGGCGTTGGAGCGAGCGTTTGCCGATATGGAGGATGCCTGGTCGCCGGTAATGCCGCTGAAGTTCGAGTACACCAACTCAGAGGTAAATCCACAGTTTGCCAATATCGTCAGCCCCACCGAGGTGGTGGTGGTGACTACCTTCGTGCTGGATTTGGATGGTGTAGGCGGTGAAATTCATTTGACCATGCCCTACGCCATGATCGAGCCCATTCGCGAACTCCTGGACGCCGGCCTGCAAAGTGATCGCTCGGATCGGGATGATCGTTGGGTACGCTCCATTCGCGCCGAAATCAACAATGCGCCGTTGGACGTGTCGGCGACCCTGGTGGAGTTCGCGGTTGGGTTGCGCGATCTGATCAACATCAAACCGGGAGACATTCTGCCGGTTGATTTGCCGGAGATGGTGCAGCTCTGCGCGGAAGGCGTACCTGTGTTTGAAGGCCGTTTCGGTATCTCCAACGGTTTCAATGCGGTACAGATCGTGCGTCAGGCGGACCGTCAGGTGGAGGATATCAGCATCAGTGCCGAGATTGCAGAAGTAGCCGGCGCCTACAAGGCGCCGGTTACCGTCAAACCCAAAACAGCCGCCAAGCGCGCCTGATTCAGACCACAGCCAGATAGCACGGGAAATCGCCATGACTGACAGCAAAGATGATAGCAAGCAGGATGCCTTGGCCGACGAATGGGCGGCCGCACTGGAAGCCCAGAAAGAGCCGGCCAAGTCCAAAGCCAAAGCGCAACCCATGCAGGCGCCACGCCTGCAGCCGGATGCCGATACCGGCGGCGCCAAATTCGATGACGACGACAATCTGAAGATGATCCTGGATATCCCGGTGACCATTGCCATGGAAATCGGGCGGGCGCGTATTCCCATTCGTAATCTGCTGCAGCTGAACCAGGGGTCTGTGGTGGAGCTGGAACGCCTGGCGGGTGAACCGCTGGATGTGCTGGTAAATGGCACGCTGATTGCCCATGGTGAAGTGGTGGTGGTGAACGAACGCTTCGGTATCCGCTTCACCGATGTGGTCAGTCCTGCTGAGCGTGTACGGAAGCTGCGCTAATGTTGTCGCGCATATTCTCAACGCTGGTATGCATGCTGCTGCTAGCGGCGCCATTTTGGGCGCAGGCTGCAGAAGCCGCGCCTGGTCCGGGGCCGGGCGTAGCCGCGTTGATGAAACTGATCTTTGGTTTGCTGGCGGTGATTGCCAGCATTTTTGTGCTGGCCAAAGTATTGCCGCGCATGGGCGCCATGCGCCTGCTCGGTAACAAGGAATTTCGCGTGCTGGCGTCCCTGGCTGTGGGGTCGAAAGAACGCATCGTGCTGCTGCAGGCAGGTGAGCAGCAAATCCTGGTGGGTGTCACGCCCGCCAGTATCAATCCCATTCATGTGGTGCAAGGCCAGATCAAGCTGGAAGAACTCGCCTCAGCCCAAGCGCAGCCCAACTGGCTGGCAAAAGCCCTGGGTGGTCGCTGATGTCATATGCATACACCATTGGCCAGGTTTGCACCGAGCGGCGGATTAAGTTGTTGGTGGGTTTGTTGATGCTGCCTTTGTTGGCGCTGAGTATGAATCAGGCCCAGGCGCAATCAGTGGAGCTTTTGCAGATCACCACCAACGAAGCCGGTGCCCAGAACATGTCGGTGAGTCTGCAAGTGCTGCTGTTCATGACAGCACTCAGTGTACTGCCGGCCCTGCTCATGACCATGACCGCCTTTACCCGCATCATCATTGTGTTGTCCATCCTGCGGCAGGGATTGGGCACCCAGCAGACTCCGTCAAATCAGGTAATGGTAGGGTTGGCTTTATTCCTGACCTTGTTCGTCATGGCGCCAGTGGTGGAACAGGTCAACGTCAATGCAGTGCAACCCTATATTGCCGAAGAGATTGGGCCTCAGGATGCGCTTCTGGCAGCCAAGGCGCCGGTGCGCGGTTTTATGCTGACGCAAACGCGGGAAACAGACTTGGCGCTGTTTACCGGCATGGCTGGCCATGAGGGTTTTGATACGCCAGCAGATGTGCCCATGTCAGTGTTGGTGCCGGCATTCCTTACCAGCGAGTTGAAGACCGCATTCCAAATCGGTTTTCTGCTCCTGATCCCGTTTCTGATTATCGATCTGGTGGTAGCCAGTGTGCTCATGTCCATGGGCATGGTCATGCTCTCACCGCTGATCATTTCCCTGCCGTTCAAGATCATGTTGTTTGTGTTGGTGGATGGCTGGTCGCTGGTGATGACCACAGTGGCTGGCAGTTTTTTTGTGTTATGACGCACTTTGCTGAGGACTGAGCATGGCCCCGGAAACCGTACTGCAGATTGGCAATCAGGCATTGTGGATGGCCATCATGATGGCGGCACCCATTCTGCTTACCGCATTGGCGATCGGTCTGGTCATCGGCATGGTGCAGGCTGCCACTCAAATTCAGGAAATGACGTTGTCTTTTATACCCAAGCTGCTGGGTGTGGTGGGTGTGCTGGTGATTGCCGGGCCCTGGATGCTGGGGGCCATGGTGGATTGGATGCGGGAGTTGATTCTGGATATTCCGTTGGTATTGGGCTAACCACGAAAGGTCATGGAGCGCTGCAGTGGCACTGCTGGAGATCACCGACACGCAACTTTTGGCCTGGATCCAATCGATCTTCTGGCCCTTTGTGCGTATCAGTGCCCTGTTGATCGCAGCGCCGATCTTTGGTGCGCGCACTGTGCCCAACCGTGCCCGCATGCTGCTGGCGCTGCTGTTGGCATTTATCGTCGCTCCCTGGGTGGAGGTGAATTCTCAGATTTCCCCCTTTTCCTTCGCAGGAGCGGTGGTGCTGCTGCAAGAAGTAATCATCGGTGTCACCTTGGGGTTCTTCGTGCAGATGATGTTCGCAGCCATGGCCATGGCTGGTGAACTGGTGGCGCTATCCATGGGCTTGGCATTTGCCAGTATGGTGGATCCGGAACGCGGCAACAGTGTGCCCTTGGTTGGCCAGTACTTTGTTGTCTTCACCACGCTTTTGTTTCTTGCCTTCGATGGTCACTTGGCGGTACTGACCCTGCTCATTGAAAGTTTTACGCCTTATCCGCCGGGCGGCGCCATGCTGGCCATGGGCACCTTCTGGGAGTTGGCGAATTGGGGCAGCCGCATGTTTGAGGCGGCAGTGTATGTGGCGCTGCCGGCTTCTGCCGCGCTGATTCTCACCAATGTCTCCATGGGTATGGTGGCGCGCAGCGCGCCACAACTGAACATCTTTGCCGTGGGTTTTCCGCTCACCCTGCTGCTGGGCATGCTGTTTTTGTTCATGGCATTGCCGGCACTGGGCACCCAATGGGAATCGGTGCTGGATAACGGCTTCTCTTTTATCGGTCGATTGCTGGGAGTGCGCGCATGAACGAAGAAAGCAGTCAGGCCCAGGAAAAAACAGAACAGCCCACACCCAAGCGTCTACAGGACGCGAAAAAGAAAGGCCAGGTTCCGCGCTCGAAAGAACTCAATACGGTAGCCGTTATGCTGGGCAGTGCCGCCTACATGTTCGTGTTCGGTGGCTGGACCATGCAGCAATTACAACAATTGGTCAGCAGCGCACTGCTGGCAGCAGGAGATACCAGCATTCATCCCATGGAGGCCGCAGCCGGCTTGGGTAGCCTGGTGCTGGCCGCACTGTTAATGCTGGCACCCTTCATGCTGGCGCTGATGGTATTGGCATTGGCCGGGCCGGCAATGATGGGCGGGCTGGTGGTGAGTGGTGATGCGGCCACGCCTAAGTTCGAGCGCTTAAATCCAATCGCCGGCTTAAAACGCATTTTCTCGCTGCAGGGCCTGATGGAGCTGGTGAAGACCCTCCTCAAGTTCGGTGTGTTGGTGGGTATCGCCATGAGTATTCTTTGGTTGCTTACCGACAGCTTGGTGGGCCTGGCGACCAAGCCACCGGTTGCCGGTTTGGCAGAAGCGGCGGGCTATATCCAATTTGCCTTCCTGGCCTTGGCCGGTGGTCTGCTTTTAATTGCCGCCATTGACGCACCTTTTCAGTTGTATTCCCACTTCAAAAAGCTGCGCATGACGCGCCAGGAAGTGAAAGACGAATTCAAGGAAACCGACGGCAACCCGGAAATGAAAGGTCGCCTGCGCCGCATGCAGCAGGAGATGGCCCAACGTCGCATGATGGCGGAAATTCCCGGGGCCGATGTGGTGATCACCAACCCCACCCATTATGCGGTGGCGCTGAAGTATGCGGACAAACCGGATCGCGCACCGCGCGTAGTCGCCAAGGGCGCGGATCTGGTGGCGGCACGCATCCGCGAGTTGGCCCTGGAGCACAAAATCACCATCTGTTCCGCGCCACCGCTGGCACGGGCCATTTTTCACAACACCGAATTGGGTCAGGAAATTCCCGCAGGGCTGTATTTGGCCGTGGCACGGGTGCTGGCTTATGTCTTCCAGTTACGTACGGCGCGGCAGTACGCCGGGCCCATGCCGGAATTCCCGCTGGATCTGCCGATACCGGACGATCTGCAAGTGCCTGAGAGGAATCGCTGATGAACACCGCCGCCCCTGCCATCTCGCGCCTGCAGTTGCTGGGCCTGGGCACACCCATCCTGCTGTTGGCCTTGCTGGGCATGATCATGCTGCCCATGCCGCCGCTGGCGCTGGATCTGCTGTTCACGTTCAACATTGCCCTGTCCATGGTGGTGATCCTGATGGCGGTGTATTCCAGCCGGCCGCTGGATTTCAGTGTTTTCCCCACGGTGTTGCTGATTGCCACCCTGCTGCGGCTGGCGTTGAACGTGGCTTCCACCCGGGTGGTGTTGCTCAATGGTCACACCGGCACCGATGCTGCCGGCAAAGTGATTCAATCCTTTGGCGAGTTCGTGGTGGGCGGCAACTACGCCGTGGGCTTTGTGGTGTTCGCCATTCTGGTGATCATCAACTTCGTGGTGGTTACCAAGGGTGCAGGCCGGGTGTCTGAAGTCAGCGCGCGGTTTACCTTGGATGCCATGCCGGGCAAACAGATGGCCATTGATGCCGATCTCAATGCCGGATTGATTACCCAGGATGAAGCCCGCACCCGGCGCGATGAAGTGGCCCAGGAAGCCGACTTCTACGGCTCTATGGATGGCGCCAGCAAATTCGTGCGCGGTGATGCCGTAGCCGGCATTCTGATTCTGTTTATCAACATCATTGGCGGTCTGATCATTGGTACCCTCACTCATGGCATGAGCCTGGGCGATGCCGCCACCAACTATATTCTGCTCACCATTGGTGACGGCCTGGTGGCGCAGGTGCCGTCGCTGCTGTTGTCCACCGCTGCTGCCATTATCGTCACCCGCGTCTCTGCCGCCCGGGACATGGGGGAGCAGGTGCGGGAGCAATTGCTCAGCAGCCCGAAAGCGCTCTACACGGTGGCCTGTATCGTCGGTGTGCTGGGCCTGGTGCCCGGCATGCCCACCCTGGTGTTCTTGAGTCTGGCCGGCGCTCTGGCGGCGGTGGGCTGGGCCATGGCCAAACGCGGTCCGGTGGAACTGGATGCGGAGCCTGTGGCGGCCGCGGAAGCGGCGGCTGCAGCCGGCCGCAGCGCCGAGCCCAGGGAGCTGTCCTGGGAAGATGTGCCGCCGGTGGATGTGCTGGGACTGGAGTTGGGTTACCGGCTGATTCCGTTGGTGGATCAACGCCAGGGGCCAGCGGGTCTGGTGGCCAGAATCAAGGGGGTACGCCGCAAGCTGTCCCAGGATCTGGGCTTTCTCATCCATCCGGTGCATATCCGGGACAACCTGGAGCTGTCTCCCACCGCCTATCGCCTGAGTCTGCATGGGGTAGCCCTGGCGGAGGCCGAGATCGTGCCGGACCGGGAACTGGCCATCAATCCTGGCCAGGTCTACGGCCAGATCCGCGGCGAGGCCACCAAGGATCCCGCCTTTGGCCTGGATGCAGTCTGGATCGACCCGGCGGACCGGGATCAGGCCCAGAGCCTGGGCTACACCGTGGTGGATCCGGCCACCGTGATCGCCACCCATTTGAGCCGGCTGCTGAAAGAGCATGCCCATGAGCTGCTGGGTCATGAGGAAGTGCAGAAGCTGCTGGATATGTTGGCCCGCAGTCATCCACGCCTGGTGGAAAACCTGGTGCCCAAAGCTCTGGAACTCAGCGGCCTGTTGAAGGTGCTGCAGGCCCTGTTGGCCGAGGAGGTGCCGATCCGGGATATGCGCACCATCGCCGAAAGCTTGGCGCAGCAGGCGGGCCGGAGTCAGGATCCTGACGCTTTGATTGGTTCGGTACGAGCCGCCCTGGGCCGCTCCATCCTGCAATACATCGCCGGCAGCGCGCCGGAAGTGCCTTTGCTGGCACTTGACCCCGGATTGGAACAGTTATTGCAAAACATGTTGGGACAGGGAACAGGTGCCAGTGGCATGGCGTTGGAGCCCGGGCTGGCGGAACGGTTGCAAAGCTCGCTGCGGAACCTGGTGCAGCGGCAGGAGGCCCAGGGTGAACCGGCGATCCTGGTGGTATCACCCGATATCCGCAGCTGGCTGGCCAAGTGGTTAAGGGCCGGTATCCGGGGCCTGCATGTGCTGGCCTACACGGAGATACCGGATAACCGGCAGGTGCGGGTGGTAGGCACCGTAGGGCGCGATGCCCAGGCCGCCTGACCAACGCCCAACAGAATGTAGTGCCCGCGTGTCATGCAGATACGGGGCTTGGAGGATGGAGCCATGAAGATCAAGCGATTCGTCGGGGCAGATATGCGCAGCACCATTGCGCTGGTGCGCAATGACCAAGGCCCGGATGCGGTGATTCTGTCCAGCCGGGCGGTGGAAGGCGGCATAGAGATAGTGGCAGCCGTGGATTATGACCAAGATCTGGTGAGTCAGCTGGCGCTGCAGGAAGCCGGCGGCAGTAAGCGTCGTCAGGAGGTGGCCGCCGAGGCGCAGCCAACGGCAGCACCGGCTGCGGTCGGCGCCAAGGCGGCTACCATCAGCAACGAGGCAGCCGCCGCCAAGGCAGCCGCACCCAGGGTTGCAGCGGCGCCCGAGGCCGCCAGGGCGAAACCTGCGGCGGCCCGTATTCAGTGGTCGCAGGATCCGGCGCTGCAAGCCATGCGCGCCGAGCTGGCAGTGATGAAGGGCCTGCTGCAGGAGCAATTTGCCCATCTGGCCTGGGCCGATCTGAACAGTTTTCAACCTCAGCGCGCGGCACTGCTGCGGCGCATTCTGGATCTGGGACTGGATGCGTCCCTGGCTGCAACCATCAGTGCCGAGGTGGCCAATATTCAGGAGCCGGCCAAGGCCTGGCGGGAAGTGATTTTCGCCCTGGGGCGCCGGCTCAATGTGGTGAGCGAAGATCCCGTCGATGAAGGTGGCATCTTTGCCCTGGTGGGCCCTACCGGGGTCGGCAAGACCACCACCATTGCCAAATTGGCGGCGCGGCATTGTCTGCGCTATGGCGCTGAGAGCCTGCTGCTTATTTCCACCGATGGCTTTCGTGTCGGTGCCCAGCGCCAGCTGGAGGCCTTTGCCACCATTCTCGGGGTGGGCGTGCGGCAGGCGGATTCCGCCGCCGAGCTGGATCGCTTGCTGGCAACCCACCAACACAAACGGTTGATCCTTATCGATACCGCTGGCATGGCGCCCCGAGATCAAAAATTGGCCGCCAATATGCAGCTGTTGCATACCCGCCAGCCCATCAAGACCGTACTGGTGCTGGCCGCGAATATGCAGGCCATGGTGATGCATCAGGCGGTGACGGCCTTTGGTAGCAACCGCCTGGCTGGGATCAGCATTACCAAGATAGATGAAGCGGATGGTCTGGGGGCGGCCCTGTCGGTGCTGATTGCCCGGCGCCTGCCGGCCATCTGGCTCAGCGATGGTCAACGGGTGCCGGAAGATCTGAAAACTGCGCGTACCGTGCACCTGATCAGCTGGGCCGCCAAACCCAGATCTCAGACCACGGATGTACGTGGCGATCTGGAAGTACCACCCCTGTGGGTGGCGCAGCATATACAACACAACAAACCATCAGTCAGGGAGATCGCCGGTGTCAGCGCCTAAGCAGTCAGGATCAGGAAACAGCGGCCAGGATCAGGCGGCAGGATTGCGCCAACTCTCCGGCAACCCAGGCCCCAGAGTCATCGCTGTCACCGGCGGCAAGGGTGGGGTGGGTAAAACCAAGGTGTCCGTGAATTTAGGGGTGGCCTTGGCGGAGGCGGGGGTGTCTACCCTGCTGCTGGATGCCGATTTGGGGCTGGCCAATGTGGATGTGATGCTGGGTTTGCACCCGGACATGAATCTGTCCCATGTTCTGAAAGGCCAAGCGGATTTGGCGGACATCGTTCTTACCGGGCCCGGTGGATTGCGAATTCTGCCAGCAGCATCTGGGGTGAGTGATCTGGCGTCCCTCAGCCCCCAAGCTCAGAGTGGTCTGATCGGCGCTTTCTCCAGCCTGCCGTATGCCCTGGATGTAATGCTGATCGACACCGCGGCCGGTATCGACAGTACCGTAACCCTGTTCTGTCAGGCGGCCCACGAAGTGGTGGTGGTGGTTTGCGACGAGCCGGCCTCCATCACCGATGCTTATGCATTGATCAAGGTGCTGTCTCGGGAACGGGGTGTGCAGCGTTTTCAGATTCTGTCCAATCGGGTGCGGGATCCCCAGCAGGGTCGGGCTTTGTTCCAAAAGCTGCTGGCGGTCTGTGACAAGTTTCTGGATGTATCGCTGAGTTACTTCGGCGCCGTCCCTGACGACGCCAGCGCCCAACGCGCCAGCCGTATGCAGCGAGCGCTGGTGGATGCCTATCCCTCCAGCCCGGCGGCCCGTGCCTTCAGGGAATTGGCGCAACGTATTCGCAACTGGCCTGCGTCGGCAGAGCCGGCGGGTACCAGTTTTTTTCTCGATAGACGCGTTGAAACCGGGCGGCCCCACAGGATGATGATGGCCGGCTGATCATGTACGCCAAGGCGCAGCATAGCGACCCCAAAGCCCTGGTAGAGCAACACCTGGACCTGGTGCGGCGCATTGCCTATCACCTCTTGGGTCGGTTGCCGGACTCGGTGCAGGCCGATGACCTGGTGCAGGCCGGCGTAGTGGGCTTGTTGGAAGCAGCGCGTAACTTTGATGCCAGCGCGGGGGCCAGTTTTGAAACCTTCGCCGGCATCCGCATTCGTGGTGCCATGCTGGATGAGGTGCGGCGGCTGGATTGGGCGCCGCGTTCCACCCACCGCGTCGGCCGGGAAATCAGTGAGGCCATTGCCGTCGTGGAAGGACGCACCCAGCGCGCGGCTCAACCTCAGGACATTGCCCGGGAACTGGGGGTGGACCTGGACACCTATCACCGCATGGTGCAGAAGGTGGCGGAGACCCGCATTTTTTCCCTGGAATCCATGTTTGGCGGCGAAGACGGTGATCCGGCGGACAATCTGCAGGGGCCGGGGGAAGACCCTTCCGCTGCGCACTTTCGTGAACGTTTTGTGGATGCGGCCCAGGAGGCCATTGGTGACCTGCCGGAGCGAGAGCAGCTGGTGCTGTCGTTGTATTACACCGAAGAATTGAATTTGAAAGAGATTGGAGAGGTGCTGGGTGTGAGTGAGTCCAGAATCTGTCAGATTCACGGTCAGGCCCTGGCCCGGCTCAAGTCACGCCTGTCAGCCTGGGATGAAGATGACCGCTGACCATCAGTGGCCGGCATTAACTTTCAGTTAGGTTCCCGGGTCCACCAGGCCCAATGTGCGCCAGTGCACTCCAGCAACAAACGCCTCCGCCGATAACCCCCGCACAGGCCCAGGTTCAGGTAAATCGCCAATTTTTGCCTACACTCATTGCATGGGTGCAGGGAGTTGCCGGGCTCTGCGTGGACCAGTATGAGGAAGTAACGGACATGGCCGAACTGGATAAAGCAATGAAAGTGCTGATTGTGGATGACTTTTCCACCATGCGGCGCATCGTAAAGAACCTGCTGCGGGAGTTGGGCTTTACCAACACCCAGGAACCATCATCCGCCTCCTGGGTG
>JBJHDG010000067.1:0-10497 GCA_050486425.1 Pseudomonadales bacterium
CCAGATGACGTGGTCGATTGAAAAGTGCTGCGGCCCATACGGCAGACTCACCGGTCGCACAGCCGCAGCGGCCATTCGGGTCGGCGCCGGCGTCAAGCAGCAATTCAAGCAGGTCCATATCATCCAGTTCGATGGCAACAATCAGTGCCGTGGCACGATTGGCAAACGGCAGCACACGCTGATGCGCCAACTCGTGGGGCCAGTTCTGCTCGGCATTGGCCAAAGCTGGCGAAGCTGCCAGGCGGCGCCTGATCTCCGGAAAATTCCGTTCACGCATCGCAATGAAGAACAGCGTCTCGTCCGAAAACCTGGTGCTGGCAGAGGGCTTGATCTGGTTGATTGATTGTTGCATCAGCATATCTCCCTGGTCTCTGAGCTTGCGCCTGGCATCGAACAGGCGCTTCTTTACAGTCGTGATGGGAAGGTCCAGAAAGGCAGCAATCTCTTCGCCCGAGGCGTCAGCAAAATAGGCCAGCGCGATGACCAGGCGTTGCGACTCCGGCAATGCCGAGATCGCATACCGCAACTGTGATGCAGCCTGTGCCCGCTGGGCCTGGTGGGCCGGGTCGAGGTCGCTGGAAGCCAACTCCGGAACCTGGGCGTCCGGCTCAATCAACTGCTTGCGGCGCGTGACCCGATCGCAGCACTTGGTGACGATCCGGCGCAGCCAGCCGGCAAAGGCCTCCGGCTGTTCCAGTTGGTGCAGGTTCAGGTGGGTTTCGAGAAAAACTTCCTGCGCGACGTCGCGGGCCTGCTCGATATCTCCCAGCCAGGAGAAGGCCAGACCGGTGACGTGGTCCTGATAGCGGGCCACGATCTGCCCAAAGGCCATCAGGTCTCCGGATCTGGCCGCTCTGATCTGTTCGTGCAGGTTCGAATTCACTGTGTTCGCTGCCTCTGGTGTCTTAGTCAAAGACCCGGTGAGGAGCAATCAGGATACCACTCATCAATCAACAGCTACGCCGGTGGCGCCTGCCTAAGCGATGATCTTCAGCACCATAGGCCCGGAAACCCCGGCCTACCGAGCTGTTCTGGCTGCACTGGAAATCCGCCTCCCTGGCATCGTCCACCCGGACGATGCCAGCCAGTCTGGACGTGGTTGAAAATTCGGATAAGCTGCATTTGGGTCGCTACCGAGGCATTTCTGCCAGTATTGTTATGAACTCCCCACAACCTGTGCAGGTGTTGATCGTCGCCGTTCCCGAAACCGCAGGCTCCGCCCTCTACGGCATGGTGGATGTGCTGAGCGCAGTGGGTACCCTCTGGCAGACCCTGGTGGACGGCTCACCCCCGGTGCCCAGATTTGCGGTGCGGGTGATTGCCCCCAGCCGCCAGCCCTTTGTCTGCGGCAACCAGATTCCGGTAACGCCGGCGTTGGCCGTTACCGAGGCACCAGCGGCGGATGTGGTGATCGTGCCGGAAATCTGGCTGGACCCGGACAGCTCCCTGTTCGGCCGCCACCAAGCGGTAACCAGCTGGCTGCAGCAGGTCCACAAGGACGGCGCCTTCGTCTATTCCGCCTGTTCCGGCAGCATCCTGCTGGCGGAATCCGGCCTGCTGGACGGCTGTGATGCCACCTCGCATTGGGGCTATGAATCCCTGTTCCGGCGCCAATACCCCCAGATCAGGTTCCGCGCTGAACCCAATCTGGCCTTTGCGGATCCGGATGGCCGCATCGTCACCGCCGGCGGCAGTACCTCCTGGCATGATCTGGCGCTGCACATCGTGGCGCGCCACGCCAGCCCGGCCGAAGCCCTGCGCCTGGAAAAACTGTATCTGTTGAAACGTCATGAGGACGGCCAGCTGCCGTTCACCGCGCTGGTGCGTCGCAGCCTGCATGCGGATCGGGTGGTGAAGCAGACCGAGCAATGGCTGCAAACCCACTTCGCCGAAGCCAATGTGCTCGCCGGGGCGCTACAGCATGCCGGCATTCCCGAGCGTTCATTGAAGCGGCGCTTTCGCACAGCCACCGGCACGTCCATGCTGGAGCGTTTGCAGGATATTCGCGTGGAAGCGGCCAAGGCGCTGCTGGAGCAGACGCCACAAGCCGTGGATGAGATCAGCTTGGCGGTGGGCTATGAAGACACCTCTTTTTTTCGACGCCTATTCCGGCGCAGTACCGGCCTCACCCCCAGTCAGTATCGCCGCATGTTCCGCTATCCGGTGGCCGTCGCCGGTACCGCTGCTGCGACACATCAATGCAGTTGATCCTGCGGCTCTGGCAACAGGGGCAAACAGATCAGCAAACTGGTACCTGCACCCGGATGGCTGTTGACCCGGATATAGCCCTTGCTCTGTTGCACCAGCCCATACACCGTGGGTAATCCCAAGCCTGGTCCTTGCCCCGGCGCCTTGGTGGTGAAAAACGGCTCGAACATGCGCGCCTGCACCGCAGATTCCATACCCGGACCGTCATCGGCAAACACCAGTGCCACATACTGATTGGCCGCGTCGCCTGGCAGTTGCGCTGTCTGGGCATCGGCCGCACGCAGGCGCCGGGTTTCCAGCAGCACGCTGCCTTTGCCCTGCAGGGCATCCCGGGCGTTAAGCGCCAGGTTGGTGAGAATTTGATGCAGCTGGGTGGCGTCCATGTAGACATGGAAGGGGCCTTTGCCCGGCTGCCAGCGCAACTGGATGTCGGCACCCAGTGTCCCCTGCAACAACGGCAAGCGCGCCTCCAGCACCGCATTCAAGTCCAGCCGCTCGGGTTTGTTGGCTTGCATGCGGGCAAAACTCAGCAGACGCTTGGTCAGTGCCGCGCAACGATCTGCCGCCTCCTGGATGCGTTGCAAATTGCCATGCACCGGATGCGCCTGATCCAAACCCAGCAAGCCCAGCTCGGTGTGACCGATGATCACGCTGAGCAGATTGTTGAATTCATGGGCCACACCACCCGCCAGCACCCCCACAGATTCAAGTTTTTGCGCCTGCTGCAACTGCGCCGCCAAGCGCTCCCGTTCCAGCGCGCTGCCCATAATCTCAGTGACCATGGTCAGGGCCCGGCTTTGCACGTCGGTCCAAACCCTGGGGTTGTGCAAATTTTCCAGGCCCAAATAGCCGGCCAGAATCTGACCCACAAACAGCGGCTGTACGAGCAATGCGCGAATATCCTGGGACGCGCAGATGGCCCGCTCTGCCGCGGCCTCTGGGGGGAACTCCGCCACATCCGCGAGCCGGATCTGTTCGCCCTGGGCCAGTGCCTTTACCCACCAATCGAACTGGGCAGCATCCAGGTTTTGGCTGGCATCCATGGCTGAGCTGACCTCAGGCGCACACCACTCGTGGGTGTTATGAAAATAGCGGCCATCGGTGCTGAACTGAAACAGATGCACCCGATCCGCACCGGTGAAGCGGCCCAGATCCGCCAAACTGTCGTTCACCGCCGTATCGAACTGGATAAAGCCAACAAAGCGGCTGGAGATACGCGACACCACCTGCTCAAAGGCAAAGCGCTCCCGCAGCTCGGCCTCGAACCGGCGCCGGCTGGTAAGATCCTGCACCACCCCAAAGGCCCGCACCGGCCGGCCCTGGGCATCCAGCTCCAGTTCCGCCCGACCATGCAGCCAGATGACCTGGTCATCGCGGAGCAGACGGCACTCCAGCACGGCATGGCCGGTTTCCCGCAGCTCCTGCCAGGTGGCTTCCACCTTGGCCTGGTCCTCCGGGTGTACCGCCCGCACAAAATCGCTGCCGGCCACTATGCCGCCCAGGGGTTCGCCGAAAATACGGTGGGTTTCTGCCGACCACAGCAGACGGTTACTGGCCAGGTCCAGGGTCCAGGTGCCGATCTGGGCCAGGGCCTGTACCCGTTCCAGTTGCTTGGCGCTGGCCTGAGGGTCCGGAGGAAGCATAGAAGGCACTGCTTGGGCTCTCTACGTGGCTGTTAGACAGAACAGATGCCGGCACCCGCAGGGCCGGCGACTGCAATAAGCCTAGCAGAGGATGTTGGGGTTGCTGCTTGGGGCCAACACTTGACTCTGTCAATAATTAGTGCCCATTGCGCAACTGGCAATTATTGATATTTCCCCGTATTTTGTCTGGCCGCAGCGTCATCGGTCGACCTTCCTATGGACCGGAAAATAGAAAAGCAGCGTTGGCCGGCCAAGCGATTGTTGGCCATTGCCGGCGCGACACTGGGCGCCTCACTGCTTGCCGTCCTGGTATTCAGCAGCCCCGGCAGCAACAGCTTACGCGTTGATCCTGCACGCCTGGAAATCACCCAAGTCCGTCACGGCGAATTTCTGGAATACATCCCGGTGGTGGGCATTGTGGAACCGGTCACCAGCGTTTACCTGGACGCAGTGGAAGGTGGCGTGGTGGAAGAAATCATTGCCGAACCCGGTCAAGCCATTGCCCAGGGTGAATTGATTCTACGCCTATCCAACTCGGCTTTGATGCAGAACACCATCAATACCGAAAGCGTGCTATTGGAAAACATCAACACCCTGCGTAACACCAGGATCAATCTGGCGGAAAAAGAATTGATCCTGCGTGAACTGCTGCTGGACACCAATTACCGCATTCTGCAACTAGAGAAGCAGCAGCAGCGCTATGAGCCGTTGCGCGCGGAAAACATCGGCGCACTTTCGCAATCTGAATATGAGGCCGTGGTGGATGAGCTGGCATACCAGCGTGGCCGCCGTGAGATCATTCTGGCGCGCATCGAACAGGAGCGCAGCCTGCGCGAACAACAGCTGGCCCAGGTGGACGCCACCATCGAGCGAGTGGAGCGCAATCTGGCCATTATCAGCGATACCATTGAGGGCCTGAATGTGCGGGCGCCTATCGCCGGCCATTTGTCACCCTTAAGGGTAGAGTTGGGCCAGGCGGTGGCGCGCGGCCAAAACATCGGTCAGATCGATGTGCTGGATAGTTTCAAGATCACGGCAGAAATTGATCAGCACTATGTGGCTCGGGTGTTCACCGGCCAGCAGGCCAACTTCAGCTTTGCCGGTGCGCAGCATGAACTGGTGATCAGCCGCATTCTGCCGGAAGTGAGCAACGATCTGTTCAAGGCCGATATGAGCTTTGTTGGGGAGCTGCCAGAAAACCTGCGGCGGGGTCAGTCGGTACGCATCAATCTGAGCCTGGGCGGTAGCACTGAGGATGCCATGCTGTTGGCCCGAGGCGGTTTTCATCGCAGCACCGGTGGGCGCTGGATCTATCAGATCAGTGAAGATGGTCGACGCGCGTTTCGGCGAGATATCCGCATCGGTCGCCAGAATCCACAGTATTACGAATTGCTGGATGGACCAGGCCCCGGCGCCTGGGTAATTACCTCCAGCTATGACAGCTTCGGTGGCGCCACAGAGATTCAGTTCACCGATCCACTGCCCGGTATTAGAACAGGTGCTGCACTGGCACGGGAATAATCTACGCCACAGCAACACCAACTACTCGTGCTTGGGCCCGCACCAACGACCGGACTATCTGGTCCGGAATAACTTGGTTTGCATCAATTTGGGGGATTCATGATTATTTCGCTGCGCAATATCTGCAAAACCTACGCCACCGAAGAAGTGGAAACCAGCGCCCTGGACAACGTGAGCCTGGATGTTGCCGAAGGTGAGTTCGTTTCCATCATGGGTCCCTCCGGCTGCGGCAAATCCACCCTGTTGTCAGTGCTGGGCCTGATTGATCGTGCAGATGACGGCGAGTATCTGTTTCTGGGCGAATCGGTGGCCAAGGCGCCAGAACGCAAACTTACCGAACTGCGCAAGCAGCATATCGGCTTTGTGTTCCAGGCCTTCAACCTGATTGATGAACTCAGCGTGTTTGAAAACATTGAGCTGCCGCTGATCTACGGTGAGCGACTCTCCGCCAGCACGCGTAAGGAGAAGGTGAACGCGGTACTGGAAAAAGTGAACATGGCCCACCGTGCCAATCACTATCCCCGGCAGCTCTCCGGTGGCCAGCAGCAACGGGTGGCCGTGGCCCGCGCCATCGTCAATACGCCCCATATCATTCTGGCGGATGAGCCTACCGGGAATCTGGACACCGAGCACGGCAATGACGTGATGCAACTGCTTGCTGGGCTGCGAAATGAAGGCACCACCATTATCACCGTCACCCACGCGCCAGAGCTGGCCAAGTTCGGTGATCGGGTCATTCAATTGCGCGACGGGCGCGTCCAGCAAACCACGGAGGTGGGCCATGCTGCTGCTGAATTATCTTAAAGTCAGTCTGCGCCATTTGCTGCGGGATCGCAGCTATGCACTGATCAACATCTTTGGCTTGGCGCTCGGTATCGCCTGCTTTGTAGTGTTGGCGCTGTACCTGGAATTTGAGCTTAGCTACGACCGCCATTTTGACAATCACCAAAACATCTACCGTCTGGTCAATGAAATTGAAACCGGTGGCAGAACCGAGCTGACTGCGGTCAGTTCACGCCTGGTGGGCGCCACCCTTGCCGAGGATTACCCCGAGGTGTTGGATTTTGTCCGCTTTGAGATGCTGCCGGTGCGGCGTCAGATCCTGCGCCATGAAAACACGGTGTATTACTGGGACGATGTGTTGGCAGCCGATGCCAATGTATTCCAGGTGTTCTCCCATCAGGTGCTGGAAGGAGATCCGGTGACGGCATTGGAAAATCCCACCTCCATCGCCATCAGCCAGACCATGGCCCAGCGCTACTTCGGTGATGAACCTGCTGTGGGAAAAACTCTGTCTACCAACACGGGCGCTTATCAAGTCACCTTGGTATTTGCAGATCTGCCGGAAAATACCCATCTGCGCTATAGCGCGCTGATCTCCTACAACCGTATCCTGGCCTTTGGGTTAATTCCTAACCTTACTGAAGCGCTCTGGGGCGTGAGCGCCTATACCTATCTGGTACTGCCCGAGCATTATGATCCAGCGGACTTTGCCCGCATTGGGGAAGACTTCTACCAGCGTTACCAGGCCGAACGCGGTCACGAACTCAGCAGCCGCATGCGCTATCACCTGCAACCCTTGGCCAGCATTCATCTGAATTCCACTGCCCACTATGATCAGCCCACGGGCAGCAAATTCTATGTCTATGCCTTTGCCACCATCGCCTTCTTTGTCCTGGCCATTGCCTGTATCAACTATATGAACCTGGCAACGGCCAGAGCCACCAAGCGGGCGCGGGAAATCGGCATGCGCAAAGTTGTAGGTGCCGGGCGGCGACAGTTGATTAATCAATTCTTGGGCGAATCTCTGATCTACAGCTGTATCGCGCTGCTGATTGCGGTGATCGTGGTGCATCTGGTGCTGGCCCATACCCCCATCAGCCAGCTCCTGGGCCGCCAGCTCAGCCTGGATCTGCTGGCCCGCCCCGGTTTGGCACTGGCGCTGCTGGGCCTGGCGGCGCTGGTCGGGTTGATATCCGGCTTGTATCCGGCGCTGTACTTGTCCGCCATTCCACCCAACGCGGCGTTTCGTGGCGATGGCAGCGGGCGTGCCAGTGGCAGCCTGGCGCGGCAGATACTGGTGTTTGCCCAGTTCAGTATTTCTGTTGGCGTGGTTTCCGCGGCCGTGCTGATGGCGCTGCAGATGCATTACATCCAAAGCAAGCCGCTGGGATTTGATAAGGACAACCTGCTGGTGGTCCGCCTGCAAACCGCCAACCTGATTGAACGCATCCCCTATATCAAGGCCGATCTAGCGCAGCACAGCCGCATCCTGGGTGTTACCGGGGCGCAGTTCGCCGCTGGCGAGGAAGTGGGTTTGTCACTGGTGCAAATAGACAATCACGAAGGCGTGATGGAACCGCATTCGTTGAACATCATGGGCTTTGACGAGGATTTTCTGGCCGTGATGGGCATTGAGCTGGTAGCTGGCCGCAACTTTGGCCCGGATACCCCCAGGGATTTCTCCGTAATCGTGAATAAAACCCTGGTGCGGGAGATGGGCTGGGAAGACCCCATCGGCAAACGCATCCATAGCGGCAACTATCGCAACCAGGTGGTGGGTGTCATGCGGGACTTCCATTTCCATTCCCTGCATCAACCGGTAAGCGCGCTCTTCGCCTATGGCTATGAGGAGGATCTGTCCTTTCTCAATCCCATGTCCAGATTGCTCGCCAGCCGCACCCTGCTGATCAAGATCGCACCCCACGACATCAGCGAGACCCTGGCGTTTCTGCGCGAGCGTTGGCTGGACTATGCACCCGGCCAACCCTTTGACTACCGTTTTTATGACGACATGCTGAATGCTGTGTATCTCTCGGAGCGACAGCAAATGCAGCTGATAGCCATCTTCGCCGGGGTTTGCATCTTGCTCTCCTGCATGGGGCTGTTTGGGCTTTCGTCGTTCACCACCGCGCAACGCACTAAAGAGATTGGCATTCGCAAGATTCTGGGGGCCTCCACATTCAGCGTTGTGATTCTGCTGTTCCAGCGCATCGCTGGCCTGATCCTGATCGGCGCATTGGTGGGATCTGTGGTTTGCTACTACCTGATGGCCCAGTGGCTGGCGGGCTTTGCCTACCGCCAGGAGATCAACCCGCTGATCTTTGTGCTGGCAACCCTGGGCGCACTGGCGGTGGCGTTTATCACGGTTGCGCTCCAATCCTGGCGCACAGCGTCCAGCAGCCCGGCGTTGGCATTGAAATATGAGTAGCGTTTGAGACGAAGGGCGCGTTATAGAGGGCTAGGCAAACACAATCGTACGGTTGCCATGAATCAGCACCCTATCTTCCAGGTGATAACGCAGGCCGCGTGACAATACCTGCTTTTCCACATCCCGGCCCGAGCGCACCATGCGCTGGGCCGTATCACCGTGATGCACCCGAATCACATCCTGCTCAATGATGGGCCCTGCATCCAGATCCTCGGTGACATAGTGGCAGGTGGCACCGATGATTTTCACGCCATGGGCGGCCGCCTGATGATAGGGTTTGGCGCCGGCGAAGGACGGCAGAAAGCCGTGGTGAATGTTGATGATGCGCCCATGCAATTCCCGGCATAACTGTGGTGGCAGAATTTGCATAAACCGCGCCAGCACCATGAGATCACCCTGGTACTGTTGATACAGACGCTGGATTTCCACGAAGTCGGCCACCAAGGTCTCTTTGCGCACCGGCACATGGTGAAAGGGGATGCCCTGGTCTTCCACCAGAGATCGCAGCGTCGCATGGTTGGAAATCACCACTGGCAGCTCGCAGCGCAGGTCGCCGCTGCGCCAGCGATACAACAGATCTGCCAGGCAATGGTCTTCCCGACTCACCAGCACCACCATACGCTTGGGCTGGGCCGAATCACTGATGAACCAGTCCATACCAAATTGGGTTGCCAGCGGCTGGAAATGCTGCCGTAGCTGGGGCAAGTCAAAAGGCAGACTGGCAGCGTCAATCTCGTAGCGCATAAAAAACCAGCCACTGACCGCATCCAGGTGCTGGCTGGCTTCAGAGATGGAGCCGCCATGGCTGGCAATCAGGCTGCTCACGGCGGCGATAATGCCCGGGCTGTCTGGACATTGCGCGCACAAAATATAAGTATGTTGCAGATAAGAATTTTTCATGGCTGGACATTAACCTGAAATCAGAAAAACAGAAAGACAGAAAGACAGAAAGACAGTGAGGGGCTATGTACAAGCTATGCGTTTATGTGCCGGAAACCCATTTGGAAGCGGTGAAGGATGCCCTGTTCGCCGCGGGCGCCGGACGCATTGGTGACTATGATCAATGTTGCTGGCAGGTCCTGGGGCTGGGTCAATTCCGCCCCCTGGCGGGCAGCGACCCGCACCTCGGCAGTCAGAACAGCCTTACCCAGGTGCCGGAATACCGGGTGGAGATGGTGTGTGCGGATGAGTTGATTGGCGCCGCACTGACGGCGCTGCGTCTCTCTCATCCCTATGAAGAACCGGCATTTGATGTGTGGCAGTTGGCGGCAATATGATTAGCACAAAGGCATACTTACTCATCAACCAAAAGGAAATCCTATGCTGATCAGCAATCTCGAGCTGGTCCCAGGTATGCGCGTAACCCGCCACCTGGGACTGGTGCAAGGCAGTACGGTACGTGCGAAACATGTGGGCAGAGACATCATGGCCGGCTTTCGCAATGTCTTCGGCGGCGAGATCAAGGGCTATACGGATTTGATGAATGAATCTCGGGACGCCGCCCTGGAACGTTTGCAGCAGCAGGCCGCCAGCCTGGGTGCCAATGCCGTACTCAATGTGCGCTTCTCCACGTCCACCATCGCAGCTGGCGCCTCGGAGATTCTGGTGTATGGCACCGCTGTGCAACTGGAGCCCATGAGCTGATGTTTCCCTTTGAACTGCTTCTGCTATTTCTGCTGCTGGTCGCCGGCTTTGTCTCTGGCCGCATCATGGAACAGCGGCACTACAAATCCATATTCCAGCGCGAGGATGCCTTTCGGCATATTCTACTGCTGCGCGACAAGGTACCCCCGCCTGTCTACAGCAACATGCAAAGCCAGTTGGTATCAGGCAGCGTGGTGATCTCGGTGGATTTTTTTAAAACCATGATCGCGGCGCTGCGCGGCCTGGTGGGTGGCCGTATCGGCGTGTATG
>JBJHDG010000068.1:0-975 GCA_050486425.1 Pseudomonadales bacterium
TCAAGGCCTTGCATCTTGAGCAAGAAGGCCTGGATGAAGCGGAGTTGCTTGTTGCTTTTGCTGATGCCTTAGCCCGTTTTGCGATTTTTCAGCAGTGTGATTCCGTATCCTTGGACAAGGTGTACCCAAAGCACTTGATGCAGCCGTTGCGTGCTGTGCTGGCGCACAATCACAAATGATCACAGGATAAACCATGAATAAGATGCCCACGCGGGAATTCATTCCGATGCTTATGGTGATTCACTACGCACCGACACCCAGCATGAACCCGGCTGCTGCGGCAACCGATCTGCTAAATTCAGAATTCTCCGCACTACAGCTGGTTCATCAATCAGCAGATAATATGCGCGGCACTGCCGTCCACATGCGCACATTAAAACTGGAAGATGAAGAGCTGGCACCGCCAAATATGGAGCTGCTGCGCCACTTTGGTCATGGCATTACCTATGAGCAGGCCTTGTTGGTACAAGACAGCCGGGTTGCAACTTATTTACTCTTCCACTACCCCAAAGGTGAAACCTGGGCAGATATCGGCGCTACCATGGATTTAATCAGTGGGTTTACCCAAGCGCTTGCTGACAGCACCAATGGCTTGATCTGGGATGATGAAACCCGAGAGCTTTATACGCCAGCGCGTTGGCAAAAATCCCGTTTGGCGTTAGTGCAGGGTGATCTGGCAGATATTCGGCGCCACATCAACATTCATTGTTATCGCCAAGGTGAATACCTGCGGGCGGTCAGTTTGGGCATGCGAAAATTTGGCTATCCAGACATCGCGATATCGAACTTTACCATGTCACAGATGCAGCCCATGTGCGAGACCATCAATCTACTGGCGCAAGCGTTTATTGAGCAGGGTTTGCCCCCGTTGGGCGAGTTCGATCTGTCCGCCCACACAACGCCCGATGACGTTGACCATGGAACCGGCTGCGTACCGGCGGGCGTTCTCCAGCAAATTCTGGACGGCTTGTGCGG
>JBJHDG010000068.1:985-10494 GCA_050486425.1 Pseudomonadales bacterium
CCGGTACACTGATGCATCCGGGTCTGCAGAATGACGACAACAGTACCACCGCGCGACTGACGCTAGTTGCAGCGTCTGCTGAGCCGGGTGATCCCGACAATGAAATTATCGAAATCAGATTTGATCGCTATCCTGGCAACTCTGTACGCGAGCAGCAGAACGCCTTTCTGGGCAACGGTCTGGTTGACAATTAGCGCTGATAAATCCCCGTCATATCCGGCAGCTCATGGGCGATGCCTTTGTGGCAGTCGATACAGGTTTTGTTACCGCCCGCCAGTGCTGTGGAGTGTGCCTCCCTGGCACGTGGCGCCTGTAGGGTGAAATCCATGGAGTCGAAGTTATGACAGTTGCGGCACTCCAGGGAGTCGTTCGCTTTCAGGCGATGCCATTCGCGTTCGGCCAGCTCGCGCCGTTTGGCCTCGAACTTTTCCGGTGTATTGATGGTGCCGAACATCCAACCCCAGACTTCCTTGGAGGCTTCCATCTTGCGACCAACCTTGTGGGTCCAATCATGGGGCACGTGACAATCGGAGCAGGTAGCACGGATGCCGGAACGGTTGCTGTAGTGGATGGTGGTTTTCAGTTCCGCATAGACGTTGTCATGCATCTCATGGCAAGACACGCAGAACTGTTCGGTATTGGTAAATTCCATGGCGGTATTAAAGCCGCCCCAGAAGATGATACCGGCGACAAACCCGCCCAGGGTGAGAAAGCCCAGACTGTAATGAACGCTGGGTCTGGTGAGAATCTGCCAGTAAAACTTAAGCCAAGCTTTCACCGGCGACCTCCCTGTTGCAGCTGGCGTTCGGTTTCCTGCTGCAGCACCCGGTCCATATCAATAAAGGTGTTGTCCACCAGGGGTTTGGCGTCGGTTTGGGGGACATGACACTGGGTGCAGAAATAGCGGTTAGGCGTGACCGCGCCGCGCACCTGAAAATCCCGATCCATGAAGTGGGTAACGCTGACCATGGGCGCGCCGGCGGCAGCGGCAGCGCTACGACTGTGGCAATCCAGACAACGATTGAATCGCACATCCACCTGATAGCCGCGGATGCTATGCGGAATCACCGGTGGTTGCTCTGGATAGTTGCGTACTTCGCGCCCGGCAGCGCGAGGCTCACCGGCAATGGGTGGCGTGGGTAAGGTGTCGGCAATGGAGCCACCTGGGCGCAGGCCATCGGGCGCCGGCGCATTCAGCGTGATCTCCTCGCCAGCAGCGCTGCCGGCACCCAGCAGCAACAGTAGCAGCGTCAGGATTCTCATGGCGATACTCCTCAGGCCAGGCGGACCAGTTCCAGACGGACTGCGCACTTCTTGAAGTCGGTCTGCATGGAGATGGGATCGGTGGCATCCAGCACCAGCTTGTTGACCAGCTTGCTGGCGTCGAAGAAGGGCACGTACAGCATGCCCCGCGGCACTTGCACCCGGCCGCGGGTTTCCACCCGCAACTGCACCTCACCACGACGACTGATCACCTTGATCTCGCTACCCCGGCGCCAGCCCTGCTCGCGGGCATCGTCGGGATGCATGTATGCCAGCGCATCCGGTACAGCCTTGTGCAGTTCAGGTACACGCCTGGTCATGGAGCCTGTGTGCCAGTGCTCCAGTACGCGGCCGGTGCAAAGCCAGAAAGGATATTCAGCATCCGGTGACTCCGGTGGCGGCTCCGCTGGCAGCGCAAAGATGCGCGCGCGGTTATCCGGATTGCCGTAGAACTGAAACCCGCTACCGGGGGCTACATAAGGATCCAGCCCTTCGCGATAGCGCCACAGGGTTTCCTTGCCGTCCACCACCGGCCACCGCAGGCCGCGGGTGCCGTGCAGAGTATCGAATTCGGCCAGATCCTTGCCTTTGCCCTTGCCGAATTCTCGGTATTCTTCGAACAAGCCTTTTTGTACGTAAAAACCCAGCTCCCGTGATTCCTGGTTCGGGTGTTCCGGGTGCATGTCACTTAACGGAAAGCGATCCACATTGCCATTGCGGAACAGCACATCGAACAGGGTTTTGCCTTTGAAATCAGGATTGGCATCCAGCAGTTCGGTGGGCCAAACATCGTCGACGCGAATGCGTCTGGATAAGGCCAATGTTTGCCACAGATCTGAGCGCGCCGCGCCCGGTGCGTCCACCAACTGATGCCAGAACTGCGTGCGTCGCTCCGCGTTACCGAAGGCGCCTTCCTTTTCCACCCAGCTGGCGGCCGGCAGAATCAGATCCGCAGCCTGGGCCGATACGGTGGGATAGATATCGGAGACGATAATAAAGGTATCCGGGTTGCGCCAGCCGGGCAGGATTTCCTGCATCACATTGGGCCCGGCCTGCATATTGTTATTGACCTGCGTCCAGTACACCTTCAGTTCGCCATCCTTCAGCTTGCGGCTCTGCAATACGGCGTGGAAACCAGGTTGTGCTGGAATGGTGCCGGCGGGTAAGCGCCAGATACGCTCGGCAATAGCCCGGTGCTCGGGGTTGGTCACCACCATATCGGCGGGCAGGCGATGCGCGAAGGTGCCTACTTCACGGGCCGTACCGCAGGCGGAAGGTTGGCCCGTGAGTGAGAACGGGCTGTTGCCGGGGGTGGAGATCTTGCCGGTGAGCAGATGGATGTTATAGATGAGGTTGTTCACCCAGACACCCCGGGTGTGCTGGTTCACACCCATGGTCCAGAACGTCATCACCTTTTTATTCGGATCGGCGTAGATTTGTGCCAGCCGTTGCAGCCGCTGTTCGGGCACGCCGGATTCCGTCGCAGCCCGGCGCAGGGTATAGGGCCGCACATACTCGGCATACTCGGCGAAGCTCATATCGCTCCAGGTATTGGCCTTGTCGGCATTTTTCGCAGCCTGTTGACGCGGATCCTCTGGGCGCAGGCCGTAACCGATGTCATCGGTGCCGCGCACGAAGTTGACATGCTTGTCGATGAATTCGCGATTCACTGCACCGCTTTGGATGATGTGATTGGCGATGTAGTTGAGAATCACGATATCGGCATTGGGTGCCATCACCATTTGCAGATCGGCAAGATCAAAGGAGCGGTGTTCGTAGGTGGAGAGTACGGCCACTTCGGTATCGGGGAAGGACAACCGGCGATCCGTTACCCGGGTCCAGAGTACCGGATGCATTTCCGCCATGTTTGAGCCCCAGAGCACGAAGGCATCGGCGTGCTCGATATCATCGTAAACGCCCATGGGCTCATCGGCACCGAAGCTGCGCATGAAGCCCATGACCGCCGAAGCCATACAGTGGCGGGCGTTGGGATCTATGTTGTTACTGCGCAAGCCAGCCTTGAACAGCTTGCTGGCGGCATAGCCTTCCCAGATGGTCCATTGGCCGGAGCCGAACATGCCGACGCTGGAAGGGCCGTGCTCGCGGATGGCACTGACAAATTTTTCGGCCATCAAATCCAGGGCTTCGTCCCAGCTGACAGGTTCGAACTCACCCTGCTTGTGGTAGCGGCCATTCTTTTTGCGCAGCAGCGGTTGCTGCAGCCGATCCTGGCCGTAGAGGATCTTCGACAGGAAATAACCTTTTACGCAGTTCAGGCCTCGATTTACCGGCGACTGCATATCACCATGGGTCGCCACGATGCGGTTATCGCGGGTAGCCACCATCACGCTGCAGCCAGTGCCGCAGAATCGACAGGGTGCCTTGTTCCATTTCAGGCGCGTGAGCTCGGCATTGGTGATGAGATTGCTGGCACCCACCGCGCCACTCAGCCCGGCGGCAGCCGCCGCGGCAGCCGCGGCATTGAGCTTGGCAAATTCTCGACGGGTCAGTTTCATTGTTGCGTCTCCATGGCGTCGGCTTCCTGCTGCGTCATCAGTTCGTGATAAACCAGGGTGCAGCCCAGCACACCAGGTTGCTCTTGGATCCGGTCAATAGTGGCCATGATGGGGTGCTGGGAGGCCGCCTCCAGCACCAGGACGATCTTGCCGCTGGGGTCGCTGGCGTGGCGTTCCAGGTCGGGCTGTTGGTCAAGCCAGGCAAGCAACGACCCGTAGTGCGAGGGCTGCACATGCACAACCAGGCTGGCGATATGGACATCAATGCTCATGGCGGCCCCGGTGGGCCCATGATCAGATGCGACATCCAGACCATGAAACCGTAACCGCCCACGATGGCAACCGAAAGTAGTGGAAACAGGAAAACCAGGATAAAAATCAGTGCATTGCGCTCATGGCGCCGACGCGTGTCTGTGGGCAGTTCGTCCCCGGGCTCGGTCATGAGCGCCCCCCTGCGGTGTTGTTATCCTGGATTGCCAACATCTTCGCAGACGGCTGAGAAAAATCAACCAAGTGGATCTGCGGTTGGTAAAGGACATCAACGCTGGACAAACTCAATCCAATTGCCATCCGGATCAGCCGCAAACATCACCTGCACCGCGCCCAGCTGACGTGGTGGGCTGACAATCTCAATGCCTTTTCCCGCAAGCAAGGCCTGGGTCGCCGCCAAGTCCGCCACCTCGAAGGTGAAATAGCGAAAGCCGGCAGCAGCGGTGACGGCGCCGGTTTGTTTTGGCAACGGTTGCGGCTGCTGCCAGAATTTGACCAGGGTTTTCGGGCAGCGGTAGCCGTAACGTATCAGGGTCTGGCCAATCGGCATGGGTGGCTCGGCAGTAAAGCCCAGCAATTCGCCGTAGAAGCGTTGTGTGGCAGCCAGATCGGACACCGTCAGGCCAATCTGCAATCGTTCCGGCAGTTGCTGGCCGGGTTTCAGGCTGATGCCAATCAATTCCAACATATTGCCGTCTGCATCGCGGGCAAACACAATCCGCACACCGGGCCCAAAATCCACGGGTGCCGCATGCTTGTGTCCAGCGGTGTCGAGCCGCGCCAGCATGGCATCAAAGGCATCAGCTGGAAACAGCAAGGCGAGCAGGCGAATGCCCACGGCGTTGTCGGTACCGCCCTTGTTGACCACCGGCGGTTTCGGCAGTGCCAGCAATTTCACCAGGTTATCACCGGCCAAAAAGCGGTATTGGCGCATGCCACCGGGCATTTCTGCAGTGGGCTGCTGCTCCAAGCCAAGCAGTTCACCATAGAAGCGACACTGGGCCTCGGCATCGGCCACCACCATGCCCAGGTCTATATCCAGCCGTTTCAGTTCCAGCTCCATTGGCGCCTCCGTTTTTCTGTAATTAATAGGTGTTATGCCTTTTCGTCTGATGCCTTGGTGTCCTCGGTCCGCCTGAGTTCAAATCCGCGCATGATGACATAGGCCACCAGTGCAAAAACAAAGAACACCAAAAGAACCGAGGCGATACCCTGGAGCGTTTCTATGATGGTGCGATAGAGTTCGAGCACCCAGCGCTCCGCTGCCAAGCGTTACCAGCATTAGCCAGATAAACATAATGTGAAGCCTCTGTGTATAACTTACTTCAGATGATTCAAATCAACGCCGTAGGCAGTAAGGTTACGACCAAGGGCTTGATAGTTGTCCTGTAGCTGTGGCAACAGCTGGTGCTCCATCACGTCCAGCAATTGCCCGAGCTGTGCGCCGGCATGGGCTGTGCTCCAAGTACGATTTTCGGCGCGGGCAATAATATCATCCACCTGCAAATAAAAGCGCCGGCTCTCAGTAAGGAACAGGCTGGGTGTCTCCAGGGTGTTCGCGGAATAGCGCAGGTTGTCCCAGACAAATCGGGAGAGCAGGGGGCGATTATTCAGCAGTTCTGAATGGGGCGGGTTCCGCGCCAGGGTTTCCTCCGCGTACAACCGCAATACCAGGACATTATCCGCCAGTTCGTCATATATCGACCTGCGCAGGTAGTAATTGCTTTCCTGTTTGGTGACCTTATCGAACATCAGCGCCTGGCGCAGGCCGGCGTTTGCAGCCAGATACACACCGATGATGGTCGCCAGAATCACGAACAGTTGCGACACCCAGAACCCGGTCTTGGCCAAGTCCTTGTGGTCCATGTTGCGCAGCTTTTCCGTGGCCTTGTGCCGGATGGCCACCCCTTTGGCGGTATTGAACGGCATTTATTGTTCCTCCCTGAGCAACCCGGATGCAGCGGGCAGGGCCTGAGGATAGGAAATCCAGGGTGCATTTGCTACGCAGGCGATGGCCTTGGCGAGAACTCAACGCCAACGACTGCGATTGTCGCCCACTGCTGGCATGATGGCGGGGCTGAACAGAACACCAGGTACACCTATAAATGAAGCTGTTGGCTGTTGGAGATCTGCATCTGGGGCGCCGCCCATCGCGACTGCCCGCCGCACTGGCGGCGCGGGCGGCTGACCTGGGACCGGCGGCGGCCTGGGGCCGGCTGGTGGAGCAGGCGCTGGCGCAGCAGGTACACGCGGTGGTGCTGGCGGGTGACTTGGTAGAGCGCGAGGATGATTTCTTTGAGGCCTACCGGGATCTGCATGCGGGGGTCTCCCGGCTGACCGAAGCCGGCATTCGTGTGCTGGGGGTGGCCGGCAACCATGATGTGCAGGTGCTGCCCCGGCTGGCGGCGCAGCTGCCGGCGTTCGAGTTGCTGGGGCAAGCGGGCCAGTGGCAGGCGGTGGATCTGGAAGGCGCTGGGGAGCGGCTGCGGCTCTGGGGCTGGTCGTTTCCCAGCAAGCAGGTACCTCGGAGTCCGCTGGCAGATCAGCATTTTCCCCAGGCGCCGGGGCTGAGCCTGGGCTTGTTGCATTGTGATCGGGATGCCAGTGCCAGCCCTTATGCGCCGGTTACCAGCGCCGAACTCAACGCGGCCGGGCTGGACGGTTGGCTGCTGGGCCATATTCATCAGCCGGATGCGCTGCGTGCCGAGCACCTGCAGGGCTATCTGGGCTGTGTCACGGGTATGGATCCCGGTGAGCATGGCCCGCGCGGGCCCTGGCTGATTGCGATCGAGCGTGGTCGCATTGCCAGCTGCCAGCAATGGCTGCTGGCGCCGCTGTGCTATGAGCGCCTGGACCTGGATCTGACCGCGATAACCCACCCGGAAGCCGCACAGGACCTGTTGCTGCCGGCCCTGTCGGCGCTGGAAACCAACCTGGCGGCAAGACTCCATCCCCCGGAAGCTGTGGCGCTGCGGTTGCGGCTGCTCGGTAGCACGGCGCATGGTGCGGCGGCGGCCAACAGCTTTGCCGACAGCTTGCGGGACCAGCTGCCGGTCGCCAATTCGCCCCGACATTATTTTCTCGAACGCGTTATCGACGCCACCACACCAGTTATCCCACTGACCCAGCTGGCCGAGCGTGCCGATCCACTGGGTTTGTTGGCCCAGCGTTTGTTGTTGCTGGATGCGCCGGAGACGGATGCAAATCGTCAGGCATTGATCGCGCGTGCCCGCCAACATCTGACGCAGCAGTTGCAAGCACCGCACTGGCGGGAACTGTTGCCAGCAGCGCTCGCGGATGACGCCATCGTTGCGCAGCTGCGCCGCGCCGGCCGGGCCGCGCTGGCTGAGCTGCTGGCCAGTTCGGAGTCAGCCTGATGCGCCTGCGTCGCCTGCGCATCGAGCGCTTGCCGGGCATCAGCCCGGGCTTTGCTCTGGATAATCTTGCACCCGGCGTGAATCTGATCTCCGGCCCGAACGCCAGCGGCAAGAGCAGCCTGATTCGTGCGTTGCGTCTGCTGCTGACAGCGCCGCAAGCCAGTGATCCGCCATTGCTGTCATTAGATGCCGAGTTTGGTAACGGCGGTACCTGGACCGTGTCGCGCCAGGGTGCAGCGGTGCAGTGGCAGCGCGACGGACAGGAGGCACCACCGCCCTTGTTGCCGGATGCGGCGGCCCTGAACAGTTACTGGCTGACCATGGAGAACCTGCTGGGCAAGGACGCCAGCGATAAGGACCTGGAAGCTGAACTGCGGCGTGCACTCACCGGTGGATTTGATCTCGATGCCCTGAGAACGACCCTGTTCCGGGTACCACCCCAGTGGGGTCAAAACCCTTATCGCGCACTGCAAGACGCAGAAAAACGGTTGCGCGATCAGCTCAATGAAAGCCAGGCGTTGCAGCGTGATGAAGCCGAGCTGCCGCGGCTGCAGCAGCAAGTGGTGCAGGCACAGGCCGCTGCGGCGCAAGTCAAGGTGCTGGAGCAGGCGCTGGCGTATCTTGCGCTGCTGGCGGAACAGCGGCAACTGGAGGCAACACTCAGCAGCTTTCCGCCCCCGATTAAGCTATTGCGCGGCGATGAACTCAAGCGCCTGGATGCCTGGGAAACTGAGCGGGCCAGAAGTGATGAAGCGGTGCGCAGCGCCCAGCAGCAGCAAACAGATGCCCAGCAACGCCTGACTGCCTCCGGCTTACAAGAAGCCCTGCCCAGTGATGGCGAGTTGGCCACCCAGCAGGAAGCCGTGCGGCGTTTGCAGGATCTGGAAAATGAGGCCCGGCAGTGGCGGTCGCAGTGGCACCAAGCGGCAGCGGAGGCTGCTGCTGCCTTACGTTTACTGGGCGGAGAGGATCCCGAGCACGAGCTGGCAATTACGCCAGGGCTGTTACAACGCGCGGAGCAACTGGCGCGCGACTTATTAAAGGCGCAAACCGGCTGCGCGGAATTGCAGGCGCAACTGGATAACTTGCCCGCGCCTGTACCCGAACCGCATCTGCGCCGCTTACAGCAGGGCGCCGAAAGCCTACGCGCATGGCTGGCGGCAGCAGCCTTGAATCAGCAATGGCCCTGGGGTGCATTGGCAGCAACGCTTGGCGGCACCGGGGCCGCTGTGCTGGGCGGGCTGCAGGAACTTTGGCTGGTGGTAGCAGGCGGTTTGCTGGCCGCTATGGGTGGTGGTGGGGTCTGGTGGCAACGCCGGGTACTACTGGGCCGGGCGCGCGCAGACTTTGCTGCGACCGACTTGGCGGCGCCGGCGCAATGGCATGTGCAAGCGGTGCGCGCCCACAGTGAAGCGCTGGACAACGAAATCGCACAGGCGCAACTCAACAATGCACGTGCTGCCCAGCAGGCCATGCTGCAGACAGCGCTGAGCAAGGCGCAGAGCACCCTGGCCGAACAAATGGCTGAACATCAGGCACTGGCCCAGGAAATTGGTTTTGATGCCGAAGGCGCCATCCTCAACTTTGACCTGTATCTACGCAGTCTGGCCCAGTATCAGCAAGCGGTGAGTCGGCGCGATGGCTTGCAACGCCAACTGGATGCGCAGCAGGCCGAAAGCCTTGCGCTCGCCGCAAAGGTGCAGACATTTCTCGCGGGTTGGGGCGAGCAGATTGGCACCGAGATCCCCGCGTTAGCGGCAGGGCTGGACCTTTTGCGTCAGCGCTGCCGTGACGCCAGAGCTGCCGCTGACGCGCTGGCACAAGCGCAGCAGGCAGCAACGCTGGCGCGAGAACGCAGCACCGAAAAGCAGGCGGAGATGCAAGCATTGTATCAGCAGCTTGGCCTGGCAATGGGTGAGCGGTCAGTGCTGCAGCAGGCACTTGCCATGCTGGAAGATTGGCAAAGGCTATCCAAGCAGCAACAGCAATTGCTGGGTCGCGTTGAGGCAGCGCGCACAAGCTTGACGGAACATCCGGCAGTGCTGGTCGGACCGGAGCAGAATGCCAACGACGCCAAGGCCCC
>JBJHDG010000069.1:0-10366 GCA_050486425.1 Pseudomonadales bacterium
ATACTCGCTGAGGCCAAAGTGCCGGAACATTTTCGCGCATTGGTTGTTATTGTTACCGTCGCCTTCTGCGTATTCGCGTTCGCACGACCAGCGGCTGTGCTCGTCACTAAGGATGAAAATTTTCGACGTTGGCGTAACGCCTGGTTTGCGGTAACGCTATTCGCATTTCTCTCGCACAGTTTCTGGATTTATCTGCTGGTAAGTGGAATTTATCTGCTAAGCGTGCAGAGGAAAACGCCGAACGTACTACCTGTCTATCTGATCCTGCTATTGGCAATCCCTCCTTTCTCCTTGCCAATTCCTGGCATCGGTCCGATAAATTACATTCTCGACATGAACCATTTCCGCTTGCTGAATATGGTTCTTTTACTGCCCTATTGCTTCGCTTTATCCAGAACAAAAAAACAGGGTTCAAGCTACGGGTTGGATTTTGTATTAATCCTGTTTCTGCTCCTAACACTTGTCATACAGGCTCTACATGACTCTGTTACCGGTACCGTGCGGTTTTTTATCAGTATTTTTCTCGATATCTGGTTGCCCTACTATGCATTCAGTCGTGGCCTGCGCAGCTTGCAAGATTTTCGTGATGCGTTTGCCGCTTTTATTCTAGCTTGTTCACCTATTGCACTACTGGCCTTTTTTGAAAGCCAACGCTATTGGTTGTTATATGAAAGCCTACGAGCGCCTATGGGAATCCCCTTTAGCATGCTGGTATACCTGGAGCGTGGCGAAGCAGGGCCGCTACGAGCAAATGTATCCACTGGTAATGCCATTGTGCTGGGCTATGTGTTGATGGTTGCCATTGGCATGCTCACGTTTCTGAGCAAAGAAATACGTCCCCGCTGGCGTCTTGCCATACTTTATGGCGCCCTTTTGCTGGGTCTATTCTCTTCCGTCTCGCGCGGACCCTGGGTGGGCACCGTCATTACCTTGGCCGTCGCCGCTATGATTGGGCCGGGCAGCCTGACCCGCACCATGAAGCTTGCCTTGGGCAGCCTTATCGGGGGCGCACTATTGCTGGCTTCCCCCTACGGCGACCAGGCGGTTGCTTACCTACCTTTTATTGGCGAGGTGGAGACTCACAATATCGACTACAGATCCAGATTGTTTGAAGTCTCCATGGAGGTATTCTGGCAAAACCCCTGGTTTGGTGACCTGTATTATTTGGGCAACCCGATCATGGAGCAGATGCGCCAGGGACAAGGGATCATTGACATGGTAAACAGCTATCTGCAGATTGCCATGCCCTATGGATTTGCCGGTGTTGGTCTTTTCGTACTGGCCTTTATGCTGGCGGCCAAGGCGGCATTCGCAGTGCGCCCTTCCCTGGCCAGCGAAGCCGCAGCGCAACTCCACCTGCTAAGGCGCAGCCTGCTGGGCACATTGGCCGGGATTATGGTAACCATCGCCACGGTCAGCAGCATTGGCGCCATTCCCACGCTGTACTGGATCATAATCGGCTGCTGCATCGCATTTCGTCGCCTCTATGAGGCGGACCAACGCCAGCAGGTAGCTACCAGGGAATCTCGCGCAACTGGGCCGGCCACTGCAGCCTGAATCGCAGCCAGCGTGCCCAGGCACCTAGCCAGCCTCGCTCCGCCAGCCAGTATTTGTCGCGTACATAAGCCAGATACAGGGGGGCGAATTCCTGCGCCATGAACTCCGCACAATCCATCGTCGGTGTTGGCGTACCTAGCTCGGCGGCCCAGAAGGCTTGGGCCTGCTGGCGCAGAACTGAAGCCGTATCCGCGCTGAGCGCGTCAGGATGCCAAGCAGTATGCAACGGATCCGCAAACAGAAACAGGTAGATGATCACGGCGATATAATAAGATCCAGCATCCGTCAGGTGCACATCATCCTTGAATAACGCCCTGGCGATGAGCAACTCATCAGCATCAGCAGGCAAACCCAGCAGAATTGGATCTTGCAGCAGAGCCGTCACCAGACTTCCCAATGCACGTCCGGCAGGCAGCATACTGATATTGGTCTGGCCACTGGCACGGACGACACAGCCCCAGGCGTGGCTAGCTTGTGTCTCGTAGTCAACCCAGGCCTGCAGCGGCCGCGCAAAATCCAGGCTAAGCCAAGGTTCATAAAAATGGGCCTGGATGCCCGGGCTTTGCGCCAAAACCCAGTCCAGATAAGCAGCGAGCGCTTGCGGTGTCTGCTGCCAGATCAAGGCGTCCAGCAGCCCGTGTTGTTCGGTAATCAAGATGTGATCAAATGGCGGCAACGCCCGGCCCTGATTCAGCGGTTCGGGCTGGCTGAGGTCCTGCAATCGCGTACTAATGGCTGATCCCACCAGGTTGTGCCCAGCCCAACCCAACTGCATGCCCTGCTGCTGCGCCAGGGTCGCCACATAGTCAGGAATAGGCTGGTCCAGCAGACTATGGCCCGAGTACAGTAGCCGCATATCCGTGCCTCCCTGGCCGGCAGTAGCCGGTTGCAATGTCAACGCGAGCATGAGCCCAAACAGGACTTTACCAGTCACTGTCTTCCTGAATATGTCGCCCATGGCGGCGTCTCGGCTGTTTTGGAATCCGCATTAGAAATAAGCGTACCGGCGATTGCAAATCAGATATTGAACTCCAGCGCCAATCCTGCGCAGAATCCGCGCTTTGGCCCGGATAACCATGAGCGTCAAACCCAGCGCTTCTACCACCAGCCCTGCAGCTGCTCCGCGTGGCGGCTTGCGCGAACGCATCCTGCGCGCCGGCAGCTGGACGCTGCTCGGACACATGTCCGGCATGATCCTGCGCCTGGCCAGCACGCTGATCATGACAAGGATCCTGGTACCCGAAGCCTTCGGCATAATGGCCATCGCCTCTGTCGTGCAAATCGTGGTGGCGCTGCTGTCCGATATTGGTATCCGGCAAGCCATTGTGCAAAGTCGACGCGGCCATGAAGCGCTCATGCTGAATACTGCCTGGGTGCTACAGATCATCCGGGGTGGTTTCGTCTACTTGATTTGCCTGCTGGTAGCTGCCGTCTTTCTGATACTGGGAAGTTGGCAATGGCTGCCACCCGGTTCTGTCTATAGCGCAGATATCCTTCCTGCGGTGATTGCGGTAACCGCACTTTCTGCATTGATCATGGGCTTTGAATCCACCAAATCCATGACTGCAGACCGTAATCTGGACCTGAAACGCGTGGTGCTGATAGAACTCACTGCCCAACTCAGCGGCCTGTTGATTATGGTTGTCGCGGGGTTGCTTACGCGCTCGCTATGGGCACTGGTAATCGGTGGCCTGGTCTCTGCAACGGTCACCGCCACCCTTAGCCACCTCTGGCTCCGCGGCATGCCCAACCGCTTTCAGTTCGATCGCCAGGCAGCAACTGAAATCATTGGTTTCGGGCGCTGGATTCTACTGTCCTCCCTGCTCTTTGTGCTGGCTGCCAATGGCGACCGCCTGCTGCTGGGCGGTTGGATGGATGCGGCAACCCTGGGGCTGTACGCCATTGCCCTGAATCTGGCGACCATGGTGGACGGGGCCGCCGGTCGCCTCTTTACCTCCGTGGCCATGCCTGCACTGAGCGAAGTTGCCAGAGAGGACAGAGCCAGATTTCATGCCACTTATCTCAGGTTGCGCCTGCCTTTTGATCTGGTGCTGCTGGCGGCGGCGGGTGGCTTGTTCGCACTGGCGCAACTGGTGGTGGACATCATGTACGATGCCCGCTATGCAGATGCAGGCTATATGCTGCAGATACTCTCTTTTACACTGGTGGTTGCCCGGTACGGTATTTCCGGTAGTGCCTATATGGCACTGGGTGCACCAAAACTCCTGGTACCTGTGCATGTGGTGAAACTACTTGCGCTGTTCACCTTGGTACCCTTGGGATTCTGGCACTGGGGTGTGCCAGGCGCCATCTGGGCCATAGCACTGCACGGCACCACCATGATCCCCTTCATTTTTTGGTACAACCGGCGCTTTGGTTTGAATGATTTCCGTTACGAAGTGCTCATTACGTTGACCTGGCCCCTGGGGTATGGTGCCGGACTTCTGATTCTGATGCTGCTCGGGCGCTGATACCATGCTGGTGAAAGAACTTTCCCCGTTACAAAGCAATTGGGACTACCAGCACCAAAGCCCATCCCTGAAACTGCGCTTGCGCAGACTGACAGCATTGACACGCCGCTGTCAGTTTCCTGCTAACCAGGTCCTACAAGCACCGGCCCAGGTTGATGACTGGGTGGTTTATTTCGTGTATCTGCCGGATGGGCAACTCGCAGACCATCACCGGTTTGCCATGAATCGAATCAAGGATAGTGGCCTTAAGCTGCTGGTCGTCTGCGCAACAGCCACACCCGGCGCTGTGCCCAAGGCGCTGAATCGATGGGTTGATGCACTCTGCTGGAAAGCCCTAGCCGGCTACGATTTTTCTGCCTATCGGGTAGGGCTAGACACCCTGGCACAGCATGTACCTGGCTCCAACGCACTGATTATGAACGATTCAATGTTTGGACCCTTCCACGATCTCAGGCCTTTCCTGCAACAGAGCAACTGGGACCTAACGGGATTTACCGCGTCTTCATTGGAAGAAAATCACATTCAGTCCTATGCCTTCATTTTCCGCAATGTGCGCTCGGAACTCCTTGTGGCCCTGCAATCCGTGTTTTTTCCAACTACAGCCTTTTCTGATGGTGGCGCCACGATTTTATGGCAGGAAACCCGGCTCGCCAGGATTGCAGCCAAACATATGCGAGTCGGCGCCTATTGGTATGCAAATGCCAAACAAATCATTGATCCTTGCCTGGTGATGCCGTTTGCTTTGGTGGAAGCCGGGTTTCCATTCATGAAACGCTCACTACTGGGAAAAATGAGCGGTTTTCAGGCCAACGACGCTGTGCTCACAAACCTTGAACGCTTTGGCTATCCCGTCAGCCAATTGTAGGCACTAGCTGTATGCGGAAGCAGCCAATCCAGGCTGCAGACCGCTAATTCGCATACCCAATCTTGCTCGCGACAATCGCCCATGTCGATCCGTTAAATAGCGGCTGTCCATATCACAACGCACCAGTTCATAAATCGGTGTATCCGCCCGGTTGATACCCCAATGCGTAGTAACCGCATTCTGATAACCGCAAACTTCCGCCAGACCTAATGTCACCTGATCATAGCTGCCATTGGGATAACACAGGCTCACGGCCTCAGTGCCAAGCTGCGCCGCAATAGTTTGCCGGGACTGGAGCAATTCCTGCTGCTGGGTGGCCGCGTCCATCTGTGGCAGCAATCCATGACTGCAAGCATGCGAGCCGATTTCATGACCAGCCGCCTGCAGTTGCCTGACTTCTGCCCAAGTCATCAGCCGCATCCAGTCGGGCCAGTCTGCGCCTGTGCTTACCTGCAGCTCGCCAATCAGCGCACTGCGATCTGCGGGCGATAAACGCTTGGACCAGGCCATAAACGCACCAGTGTCCGTAAAAATTTCCGACGCCGCCTGCCTATCTAACGCTTGCGCCAACGCTGTTTTTTTCTGCATCTGTAACCGTGGGTGGGTCCACAGGTGCGCCGCCTGATCATGCCAGAGCAACGCCTCACCACCGACAAAGTCAGTGGGCAGATAAAAAGTGGCTGGCAACTGCAACTCCGCCAGCACGGGTGCGGCATAGGCCAGATTGTCCCATTGGCCGTCATCGAAGCTGATGGCGAGCAATGGGCGCTCAGCAGTGCCGGCTTGCAAAGACTGCTGCGCACCGGTAACCGTATCCACCTGAAAGTGTGACTTGAGCTGAGCAAGGATCCAGCCCAGCTCTTCCGGCGTCACCACCAGTCCCGGTAGCGCGTAGGCTTGGCGCAACGCGGCAGGCAGCACCCGGTGAAAGGTCAATATCAGCAGCTGGCCGCGTCCAAGTCGTGCCGGCCGACTGGCGCCCAGTAGATACAAACTACTGGCATAGATATCCCGCAATAAGGCTTTGATGGCTGACATAGATTGCTTATCCTGCGCGCCTGCTGGTTCGTGCCATCACCAGCACCCATCCCAGCAGGCCATTAACATGAATGATCCACAGTCTTCCGCTGATACCAGCACCAAAGATGCCCAGCTGGGTATCGTGGTCATTGGTCGCAATGAAGGCGAACGGCTGCGCCGCTGTCTGCTGAGCCTGCAGGGTCATGACGCCGTCCTGGTCTATGTGGATTCCGGCTCCAGCGATGATAGCCCAAGCCTGGCCGAAAGGCTCGGCGCCACCGTGGTGGCGCTGGATATGCGCCAGCCCTTTACCGCGGCGCGCGCTCGCAATGCAGGTTTTGCCCGACTTATGGCGCTGGCACCAAACCTGCGCTGGGTCCAGTTTGTGGACGGTGACTGCCAGGTTGCACCGGGTTGGCTCGCCTTTGCCACCACCGCCCTGTCCCAAGCACCAGATTTGGGCATCGTTTGCGGACGCCGCCAGGAACTGCATCCGACGGCCTCCAGATACAATCTTTACTGCGATATCGAATGGAACACCCCCATTGGCGAGAGTGAGGCTTGCGGCGGTGATTTCATGATCGGCACCCACCTGTTCGCTGCGCTGGGCGGCTTCAATCCGCAGCTGATTGCCGGGGAAGATCCCGAATTCTGTTATCGGGTGCGCCGCGCGGGTTGGCGTATCCTGCGCGCCGATCAGGCAATGACCTGGCACGATGCGGACATGCACAGCTTCAGGCAATGGGCTAGGCGAACGTCCCGGGCCGGTTACGCCTATGCCGCCCGGGCCTGGCTGCACAAGGCCGATGGCAGGCGCTATTGCTGGCGGGAGAATCTGCGCATCCTGTTCTGGGCGCTCGCGCTGCCCCTGAGTATCGCCTTGTTGAGTCTGCTGCTCTCACCCTGGTGGCTCCTGGCACTGCTGATCTATCCGCTGCAAATGCTGCGCTGTGCACGCGCCCAGCTTGGCAACCTGCCCCCAATGCAAGCCCTTGGCTACGGCGTCTTTCTGGTGCTGGGCAAATGGCCGGAATGCTACGGCCAGGGTCTGTTCCTGTGGCGACTGCTGCGCGGACAGCAACAGGTATTGATCGAGTACAAGTAAACATTGCTGTCATCAGACATTTACAGCTTGGCTATAGTCTGTCCCTAGCCCCCTCTGTATCCTTGCGCGCACTGCGAACCTGGAGCAATTGCATGAAGATTCTTGTTACCGGCGGCGCCGGTTTTATCGGCTCCGCCCTGATCCGGTTTCTGATCAGGCATACCGACGCCAGTGTTATCAATGTGGACAAGCTCACCTACGCCGGCAACCTGGAATCCCTGGCCGAAGTGGCGGAATCCCCGCGTTACCAGTTCATGCAGCTGGATATCTGTGATGGCAATACTATGGGCGCATTGCTGCAGCAGCACGCCCCGGACGCCGTTATGCACCTGGCCGCGGAAACCCATGTGGACAGGTCCATCGACGGCCCGGCCGCCTTTATGCAAACCAATCTGATGGGTACCTATCACCTGCTGGAGGCGACTCGCCACTACTGGCAGCAGCTGCCAGCGGCCCAGGCGGAGCGCTTCCGGTTTCTGCATATCTCCACCGACGAGGTCTATGGGGACTTGGCCGACAGCGGCGCACTCTTCGAGGAAACCACGCCCTACGCCCCCAGCTCGCCCTATGCCGCCAGCAAGGCCGGTTCCGACCATCTGGTGCGGGCTTGGCGCCGTACCTACGGCCTGCCCACCCTGATCACCAATTGCTCAAACAATTACGGGCCCTACCAGTTCCCGGAGAAGCTGATCCCCCACATGATTCTGAACGCCTTGGCCGGCAAGCCCTTGCCCATCTACGGCAATGGCCAACAGATCCGGGACTGGCTGTACGTGGATGATCATGCCGAGGCACTCTGGACGGTACTGACCCAGGCCGCCCCCGGCAGCACCTACAACGTGGGCGGGCATAACGAACAGTGCAACCTCGACGTGGTGCGCATGATCTGCGGCCTGCTGGAGCAAGCCAGGCCCAGCCAGGGCGCCCCTTACGAGTCCCTGATCCAGTTCGTCACCGACAGGCCCGGCCACGACACTAGATATGCCATTGACGCCAGCAAGATTGCCCAGGACCTGGGCTGGCAGCCCAAGGAAACCTTTGCCAGTGGTCTGGCCAAGACCCTGCACTGGTACCTGGACCATCCCGGCTGGTGGCAACGGGTGCTGGATGGCAGCTATCGTCTGGAGCGGCTGGGCAAGACCGCAGGAGCAAGCGTATGAGCCAGCAAGCGCAGATTGCCCGCAAAGGCATTATCCTGGCTGGCGGCTCAGGAACCCGGCTCCACCCCATCACCCTGGGGGTTTGCAAACAGCTGCTGCCTGTCTATGACAAGCCCATGATCTACTACCCGCTGAGCACGTTGATGCTGGCGGGGATCCGGGAAGTACTGGTGATTTCCACCCCCCAGGACACCCCCAGGTTTCAGCAGATGCTGGGTACCGGGGCACACTGGGGTATGCAGATCGAATATCAGGTACAGCCCTCTCCGGATGGCTTGGCCCAGGCCTTCCTGATTGGCGCCGACTTTCTCGGTGACGCCCCCAGCGCGCTCATCCTGGGTGATAACCTGTTCTTCGGCAGCGGCTTTTCCGGCCTGCTGCATGCCGCCAGCGCCAAGACCCAGGGTGCCACTGTCTTTGCCTACCCGGTGAGTAATCCCAGCGCCTTTGGTGTGGTGTCCTTTGATGCCAAGGGCCGGGCCACCATCATTGAAGAAAAGCCTCAGGTGCCCAAGAGTCGCTACGCCGTCACCGGCCTGTATTTCTACGACACCCAGGTGGTGGAACTGGCCAGATCCATCCGCCCTTCACCCCGCGGCGAACTGGAAATTACCGACCTGAACAACCTCTACCTGCAGCAGCAAAACCTGGACGTACAGATGATGGCTCGGGGTATGGCCTGGCTGGATACCGGCACCCACGACAGCCTGTTGGAGGCCGCACACTTTATTCAGACCCTGGAGAAGCGGCAGGGACTGAAAGTGGGTTGCCCGGAAGAGATCGCCTGGCGCCAGGGTTGGATTGATGATGGGCAACTGCAGGCATTGGCCGCGCCATTGGCCAAGAGCGGTTACGGCGACTACCTCCTGGATCTGCTGGAGCACCGTCTGTGAAGGTACTCCAGACCCGCCTGCCTGGGGTGCTGATTATCGAGCCCAAGGTACATGGTGATGCGCGCGGCTTCTTCGTAGAGACCTTTCAAGCCCAACGCTATCGTGACCTGGCGGGGATCGAGCTGCCCTTCGTGCAGGACAACCATTCCCGTTCCCGACGCGGCGTACTCCGGGGCCTGCATGCACAGCGCCGGCGACCCCAGGGCAAGCTGGTGCGGGTGGCCCGCGGCGAAGTGTTCGATGTGGCCGTGGATATAGATCCGGCATCACCCCAGTTCGGTCAGTGGGTGGGCGTGCACCTCTCCGATAGCAACCAGCGCCAGTTTTGGGTGCCCCCCGGCTATGCCCATGGTTTTGTCGTGCTCTCAGAGGTTGCCGACTTCGAATACAAGTGCACGGATTATTACGACCCGGCCGATGAGATTGGCTTGCGCTGGAACGACCCGGAAGTGGCCATCCAGTGGCCACTGGCGGACCCACAGCTGTCCGAAAAGGATAAAGCGTTGCCGAGCCTGGCCAGCATCCGCGCCCAGGGGCAGCCATGAAGATTTTGGTGCTGGGGAGCGCTGGCCAGCTCGGCCACCACTTGCAGACGCTGCTGCCCGAGGCGCAACACTGGGATCGCCAGCAGGCAGATCTGGCTGACCCGGCCGCACTGCCCGGCAAAATTACTGCAGCCGCCCCTGACTGCATCATCAACGCCGCCGCCTATACCGCCGTGGACCGGGCCGAGTCCGAGCCGGCTTTGGCCTGGGCAGTGAACGCCCAGGCCCCAGCGCTGCTCGCCCAGACGGCGAATGCTCTGGGCGCCCTGCTGATTCATGTCTCCACCGACTATGTTTTTGACGGCAATGCCCAGCAGCCCTATCAGGAACAGGATGCGGTAAATCCACTGAATGTTTACGGCCGCAGCAAACTTGCTGGTGAGCTGGCAGTGACCAGCCTTTGCCACCGGCATTGGATCTTCCGCACCAGTTGGGTATTCAGCGAGCACGGCAACAATTTCGTCAAAACCATGCTCCGTCTGGCGGCAGAACGCGACAACCTGTCCATTGTGGATGACCAGTTGGGTCGCCCCACCTATGCCGGCGACCTGGCGCGTCTCATCGCGACCGCTGCCGACACCAGTGCTGCGCCCAGCCTGCCTTATGGCCTGTACCACTGCGGCGGCGGCCCAGCCCTGAGCTGGCGCGCCTTTGCCCAGCAGATCTTCGAACTGGGCGCGGCCCTGGGGTTGATTGACCGAATCCCTACTGTAACCCCTATAGCGACGGCCGCTTACCCAACGCCAGCGA
>JBJHDG010000070.1:0-10315 GCA_050486425.1 Pseudomonadales bacterium
GGCCGCACTGGCCTTGCTGGGCTGGTTGCACTACTGGCACCTGATGGCATTGTATTGGTGATCTGCGGGTGCGTGCGGTCTGAGCTGGCGCGCTAAATTATTCTCATCGGTTTGGGTCTGTTACTGCATGCAAGCTGTAAAGCGAGATAACAGGGCTATGGCTTTACCATGCAAGGCCGGGTGGTGGTACTTGTTGCTGGCTGGCCTTTGTTTTACGGGCAGCGCACATTCGGCCGTAACCAATTGGGTGGGCGATGAACAGGGACAGGTACGCCTGCGCTCGGCCTATGCCCAGGTGGCACCGGGCCAGCAGTTTCGGGTGGCCCTGGAACAGCAGCTGGCGCCTGGTGTGCACAGCCTGTGGCGTAATCCGGGTGATGCCCAGCAGGTAACCCGATTGCAGTGGCAGTTACCCACAGGTTGGCAGGCCGATGCGTTGCTATGGCCGGCGCCAGCAGCCATTGCCGTGGGGCCGCTGACGCACTTTGGTTTTCGCAATGAAGCTGCACTGCTGACAACTATTCAGGTGCCAGCGACACAGTCGCCGGGTGCGGTGACTTTGCAGGCGGAATTACAGTGGTGGTTGTGTACGCTGCGTTGCACGCCGCAGCAGGCTACCCTGCGATTGCCGTTGCAGGTGGGTGAGCCCCTGCCAAGCACTGCAGCAGATCAGCTGCAGGCTGCACAAGCGGCCTTACCTGCGCCTTGGCCCGGCAGCGCCAGTGCAGCCCTGGTGGATAATCAGCTGCTGCTGCAATTGCGGTGGCCGGAATCCTGGACACCGCCACCTGCTGCCGCCGCCCACTTTTTTCCTGACACGCCCGACAGCATCGACAACGGTGCGACGCAGCGGGCACGGTGGTGGGACGACACGCTGGAATTACAGATTCCACTGGGTTTTTCCCACCCTGCAACCTGGTCCGGGGTGTTGGTGCTCACCACCGCAGAGGGCGCCGTAGCGTCCTTCACGCTGGAACCTGTTGGTGTCGCGCTCAGCGCCGAGTCAGCTGCCAGCGATATCCAGGCGCCCGCTTTGGGTTGGCTGACCGCACTTGCGTTTGCCTTGGTAGGCGGCTTGATTCTGAACCTGATGCCCTGTGTGTTTCCGGTGCTTTCCATTAAGTTGTTGGCGCTGATGCAGATGGGTGGCAACGGCCAAGCGCGGCAACTGGCCCTGCATGGCTTTGTTTACGGCATCGGTGTGGTACTGGGTTTCCTTGCGTTGGCGCTGGTGCTGATCCTGCTGCGCGGCAGTGGGCTGGCCGTGGGCTGGGGTTTTCATTTGCAGAATCCGGTGGTGGTGTTGCTGCTGGTGTGGCTGTTCCTGCTGATCGGTTTGAACCTCTCCGGTGTGTTTGAAGTGGGTCAGCGTCTGATGGGTGTGGGGCAGGGATTAACCGAGGGCCATGGCCTGCGACCGTCGTTCTTTACCGGCCTGCTGGCGACCCTGGTGGCCACACCCTGTACCGCGCCCTTGATGGGAGTGGCGCTGGGATATGCGCTGGTGCAACCACCTGCCATGACGCTGCTGATTTTTGCCGGCCTGGGGCTGGGCATGGCGCTGCCCTTCGTGCTGCTGTGCGTGGTGCCCGGGGCGCTGGCCTGGTTGCCACGGCCTGGCCCCTGGATGGTGCGCTTCAAGGAAGCCCTGGCGTTTCCCATGTATGCCTCCGGCATTTGGTTGATATGGGTGTTGACCCAGCAAACGGGCTCCGATGGCGTGCTATTGGCACTCGGCGGCGCGCTGATCCTGGTGCTGGCGCTTTGGCTTGGGCGCCAGGGTGGGCCGGGGTTGCGTTGGCTGGCCTGGGTGTTGGGCGTGGGCGGGGTAGCCGGCGGTCTGTACCTGGCCAGCATGGCCGGCCCTCAGGCCGTCACTGCGCCTGCCAGCAGCCAATGGCAACCCTATTCGGCGGAGGCCGTTGCCGCCGCCAGGGCGCAGGGACCGGTGTTTGTGAATTTCACCGCCGACTGGTGTATCACCTGCAAGGCCAATGAGCGCATCGCCATCGAGACCACCGCTGTGCAGGCCCTGTTCGTGCAAAAGGGTGTCGCCCGGATCAAGGCGGATTGGACCAGTTACGATGCGGACATCAGCCGCGCCATCGAAAGCTTCAACCGCAGTGGTGTGCCCTTGTATCTGTTTTATGCCGAGCCCGACCAGGCGCAGCCCCAGATCCTGCCACAGCTGCTTACCGAGACCATGCTGGTGCGACTGCTGACACCGCTGCCGGATGTACCTGAAGGCTCAAAGCCTTAAGGGTTCAGCGCCAGTGTGCTGAGGAGGCCTTCATAAAGCGCAGCATCATCAGCATGCGTGCCACTGTGGTCCCCGCGTTTGGATCCAGCAGGTCACTTTGATACCAGAAGAATTCGGTTTTCGGCGTTTCTCCCACCAGCAGCACCTTGGTGAAGGTTTCATAGGGATAGTCCACCAGCACCGGGCCTGCCAGGGCCTGCAGTTCGATGGCGCCGAACAGCCCTACACCGAACTCCTTGTCCCGTTGTAGTACCAGGCTTTCGCCAGCACGCAGGGCCTGTACTTGCAGTGAGGGCGGTGCCAGCAGGTGCCCGAACAGGCTGGGATCCTGGTAACCGGGCAGGGGTTCGGTAATAACCGGCAGGCGTCGGGCCAGGGCCTCAGCACTGATGCGGGTGGGTACCGCCGGGCTGGTATCGCCTGGGCTCAGTGCCGCCAGGATGCGGATGTCCTTGGGAAAGGCGGTATCGTTCAGGCGCTGCCGGCACAGGGATTCCAGATCTTCGCCGCCCAGGTTGGCGGTGCCATCGCAAACCCGGTGGCCCTGGGCATCATCCATCCAGATGGGGATGCGGCGGCTGTCTGGGGTCGGTGCTGCACAAAAGGCCTGTACCGGCTCGCCATCCGTGGTCGCGTACTTGAAATACAGCGACATACCGCCGCTGCGTAACCAATCATCGCCCAGTGCTTGCAGCAGCAGCGGCGGGAACTGGTCCATGTGCAGGGAGCCGGCCACGGTACCGCCGCGGAAGCCCAGCTTTTGCGCGGTGGCATCGTCGTGGATGCTGCCGGCGCCCAGATGCTTGGCGCTGTTGCGGGGTGCCCGCACCGGCCCGCTGAATACCCCGTCGGCCAGGGTTGCCTGAAATGCATCCGCCATAAGCTCCTCCTGCTTTTGCATATCCCAAACCGCCAAAAATCGGGTTACTGAATCAGGCTGCAACGAATGTAGAAACAGTGCCAGACAGATGCAAGGCCTACCCGGCCTGCAGTCTGTTGACCCGGGCAGCGTCCCGCTCTATATTAGCTACAACTAAATTAGAGTTCTGGAGGCAATCATGGGCCGTCAACTTGCCTTGTTCAGCATGCGCCATCGACGCTGGGTATTTGCCGCCACGGCACTGCTGACGCTGGCGCTGGGCGCCATGATCCCCTGGCTCAGTGTGGATACGGATCCAGAGAACATGCTGGATCCGGCGCAACCGGCGCGGGTGGCACACAACCACATCAAGGCCGACTTCGGACTCTCCGACATGATCGTGGTGGGGGTGGTGAATCGCACCCACCCTGACGGCATCTACAACCCCGCCAGCCTGGGCCTGCTGCAGGCGCTGACCCAACGCATACAGGCGCTGGAGGGCGTGGTGGCCCAGGATCTGATGTCCCTGGCCACTGTGGATAATGTCACCCAGGTGGCGCCGGGCACCCTGAGCTTTGACTGGTTGCTGGGAGAGCTTGCCGCTGATCCCGCTGCCGCCGAGACCCAGGCTTTGGCGCTGCGTGATGCAGTGGCGCGCCTGCCCATGTTCATGGATACCCTGGTCTCCGGCGATGGTCACGCGGCGGCCATCTATGTGCCCATCACCGACAAGAACCAGAGCTATCGCATCTCCCGGGACATTGAAGCCCTGGTGGCGAGTTTACAGCCGCAGTTTGGTGCCGAGGATGAATTCCATATCACGGGCCAGCCGGTTGCTCAGGATACTTTCGGTGTGGAGATGTTCCAGCAGATGGCGGTCTCCGCACCCCTGGCCGGTCTGTTGATCTTTCTGGTGATGCTGTATTTCTTCCGCAGCGTGCCGCTGGTGGTGGCGCCCATGCTGTTGGCCATGGCCACGGTGATCGCCACCATGGGGCTGCTCATCGGCATGGGCTACACCGTGCACATCATGAGTTCCATGATTCCCATTTTTCTGATGCCCATCGCGGTGGTGGCGTCCGTGCATGTGCTGTCCGGCTTCGCGGATCGCTGCACCCTGGGCGCTGATACCCAGGCAGTGATGGCGGATGTGATGGAGAGCCTGTACAAGCCGGTGATCTTTACCGCGCTGACCACTACCGTGGGCTTCTTGTCGCTGACGCTGACACCCATTCCGCCGGTGAAAGTATTTGGCGCCTTTGTGGCCTTTGGCGTACTGCTGGCCATGGTGCTTACCCTGACATTCATTCCGGCTTTTGTTGCCGCGCTGCCGCAGCGGCGTGTGGATCTCATGGTGGCGCGGGTGCGGCAACATGAACAGGCCGATACGGGTATTGATTGCAAACTCTGCCGCCTGATGGCGGCCACGGGTCAGTTCGCTACTCGCCATGGTGGTGCGCTGTTGTTGAGTTTTGTAGTGCTGATGCTGGTGGCGGCCTATGGCATCAATCAGATCCAGATCAATGACAACCCCACGCGATGGTTCAAGCAGAGTCATAAAATCCGGGTGGCGGATCAGGTGCTGAACAGCCATTTTGCCGGCACCTATGAGGCCTATCTGGTACTGCGCTATGCCGCGGATGTATCCATGTGGGAGCAGTTGCAACAGGCGGCAGCACCGGTGTTGGCGGCGGCACGCGCGCAAGGTGAAAACCTGGATGATCAGTGGCAGCAGCTGCTCGTTGAAGCTCAGGATGCGGATGCAAGCCAGGCCATGGATAACCTGCTGTTCGCGCTGGATGACCGGTTGTTCGAAGCCTCGGCGGCAGCAGTGCCGACCTGGGAGCAGTTGTTGCAGCTGGCCGAAGGCATTCGCTCCGGCGCGCTGTATTTTCAGCAGCCGGCCGCGTTGACTTACATGGCAGATCTGCAGGCGCACCTGCGCGATCATGTGGGCAAAACCAATTCTCTGGTGGATCTGGTGCGCACCATCAACCGGGAGCTGGTCAGTGGTGATGACGCGGATTACCAGATTCCTGCCACCACCGCCGGTGTGGCACAGGCCATTCTGAGCTTTCAGTCTTCGCACCGACCGGATGACCTCTGGCATTTTGTGACGCCAGACTACCAGGCGGTAAGTATCTGGTTGCAGCTGGCCAGTGGCGATAACCAGGATATGCAGCGGGTAGTGACAGCGGTGAACGATTATGTCGGGCAGCGGCCGTTGCCGGCTGGCGTCAGTCTGGACTGGGGCGGTTCCACCTACATCAATCTGGTTTGGCAGGGCGAGATGGTCACCGGGATGCTGTACGCGCTGCTGTCCGCCTTCGTGATTGTGTTGGTGATGATGATCGCGCTGTTTCGCTCGTTCGTGTTCGGCGTGTTGGCGGTGCTGCCGCTGACCCTGACCATTGCCCTGATCTATGGCGTGATGGGTTTGACCGGCAAGTATTACGACATGCCGGTGGCGGTACTGTCATCGCTGAGTCTGGGATTGTCGGTGGATTTTGCCATTCACTTTATCCAGCGGCTGCGGGTGGCGTTTGCCGAAATCGGCGATTGGCGCTTGGCCATCAGCCAGGTGTTCGAGGAACCGGCGCGAGCAATTACGCGTAATGCGCTGGTGATTTCCCTGGGCTTTCTGCCGTTGCTGGCGGCGCCGCTGGTGCCCTACATCACCGTCGGGGCATTCCTGGCCAGCATCATGGCGGTATCGGCCATTGTCACCTTGCTGATGTTGCCGGCCCTGCTGCGACTTTGGCCGCGCTTGTTCTTTGGTGCGCAGTCATGAGGCTGCGCGATGTTGCCAACGCTTTGCCAGGAGGATCTGTGATGAACCTTAAGCTGATCGCAATCTTGATAATTACCGCCAGCGTACCGCTGCAGGTGCTGGCGGAAACAGCGCTGGATGATGTGGTCACCATCATTGAGCGCGCCAACCAGGCCTCTTTTTATGCGGGTGCCGATGGCCGCAGTGAAGCCCGCATGCGCATTATTGACAACCGGGGCCGGGAGCAGGTGCGTCAGTTCAGTCTGCTGCGGCGCAATGCTGATGCCGGTCGTCAGCAATATCTGGTGGTGTTCAGTCGGCCGGCGGATGTGCGTGGCACGGTGTTTCTGGTGCACAAGAATCCTGGTGCCGATGACGACCGCTGGCTGTATCTGCCGGGCCTGGATCTGGTGCGCCGGATTGCACCTGGTGACAAGCGCACCAGTTTTGTTGGCTCCCATGTCTATTATGAGGATGTATCCGGGCGTCACCCTCAGGATGACGTGCATGAACTGGTGACGGTGACAGAGACGCACTATGTGCTGCGCAGCACGCCCAAGGACAGTCGCAGCGCGGAGTTTTCTGCCTACACCACCTGGATTGACCGCAATAATTTCCTGCCTATGCGCGCCGAATATGAAAAGGCTGACGGCAGTATTTATCGGCGCATGGAAATTCAGGAAGTGCAGGACATCGGGGGCTATCCCACCGGCACGCGCATGCGCATGGATGATCTGGACAGCGGTGGCCATACCCTGGTGGAGTTCCGCTTCAGTGCCTATGACCTGGGGATTCCCGAAGAGGTGTTCACTGAGCGTTCGCTGCGTAATCCGCCGCGCCAATGGCTGGGGCGGGAGCAATGAGCCGACGCGCGCGCGCTGCCCGGCTGGCTGCAGTTGTTGCAGCCAGCGGGTTGTTGCTGAGTCTGTCTACCCAACCGGGCTGGGCGGCGGATGACTGGGGTGATGCCTGGGATGACGGTGCCAGCGCCTGGTCGTTCCATGGCTTTGCTGAGGCTGCGGCAGGTGTGCGGCTGCGGCGCAATCCGGTGTTGGATGAGCGCTTGTCCCTGGGTGAAGTACGCGTGCAGTGGGGGCTGGATTACGATGGCGCGCAGGTGCGCGGACGGCTGAAGCTGGACACACTGGGTGATCTGGTTGATGAATCGTTGCAGGCAGAGGTACGCGAGGCGCAGCTCAGTTTTGTGCTCGGGCAACGCACCGATGTGCGTCTGGGTCGTCAGGTGCTGACCTGGGGCACTGGTGATCTGGTGTTTCTCAATGATCTGTTTCCGAAAGATTGGCACGCCTTGTTGCTGGGGCGCGAGGATGAATACCTGAAGGCGCCGGCGAATGCGGCACGGCTGAGTTGGTTTGGCGCGCTGCTGAATCTGGATCTGGTGCTGTTGCCGGTGTTTACGCCGGATCGTTATGTGGATGGCGAGCGGGTGGCTTATTTTGACCCGGCGCAGGATGCACTGGTGGCGGCGCCACCGAAACTGCGTACCTTCAGGCCCGCGCGGCGAGCTGCCAATGCGGAATGGGCGCTGCGCCTGTACGGCATGGCCGGGGGGCAGGAATGGGCGCTGTATGGGTATCGCGGCTTCTACGGGCAGCCCACGGCATTTGATCCGGGTAGCGGCAAATTCGGTTTTGCGCGCCTGAACGCCCTCGGTGGCAGTTTGCGTGGGCCGCTGCGCAGCGGCCTCTACAACCTGGAACTGGCCTGGTATGACGCCGCCCACAACAGATCCGGCACCAATCCCTTGTTGCCCAACTCGGAGTTCAGGTTCCTGGCAGGCTATGAACAGGAGCTGCTGCCCCGACTGAGTCTGGGATTGCAGTATTACCTGGAATGGATGCAGGACTATGACGCCTACCGGGCCAACTACCCGTTCGCTGCCGAAACCCGCTCGGATGAGCTGCGGCACCTGCTGAGTACACGCCTGCATTACCGCATGGCCATGGATCGCATCACCCTGGGCATGATGTTGTTCTATTCGCCCAGTGATGCGGATTTTTTCCTGCGACCGAATCTGACTTGGCGCCAGAGCGATCAGCTCCAGGTTAGCGCTGGCGCCAACTGGTTTGGTGGCAGCGATGACCATAGTTTCTATGGTCAGTTTGCGCGTGACAGCAGTCTGTATGTCCGCGCCCGTTATGCGTTTTAACCTGAAGGAGAGAAGTGCCATGACTATTGATGAAGCCTTGCGTTTGATTGCCGGGTTCTTTGTGCTGGTGACAGTGCTGCTGGGCTACTTTGTGCATCCCGGCTGGTATCTGTTTACCGGCTTTGTGGCCCTGAACCTGATGCAATCGGCCTTTACCCGCTGGTGCCCGATGATGACCTTGCTGAAACTGGCGGGGTTGAAAGCGTCCAGGCGCTGAGCGGCTGAGCCATATCCGGCGTGCAGCCCGGCGCGTTACCCGGCGCCCCGGCAGGTCCGACTGAATCTGACGTAACGCCAGATTGAGACCTGCGCCCCAGGCTGTGGCTGGCCAGACCGGCCGGGGGCTGGCATTATCCAATAAGCGCGGCCGACACCTGACCAGTCGTTCAGGCCGCGGGCAGGGCGATCCCCGCTGAACTCCCAGATCTGATTCTGTTATGGCATGAGGGGGCCATATGAAACGATGGTTGCCGGCCAGTGCGCTGGCATTGTTGCTGCTGTACCTGGCGGCGGCACCTTATGTGACGGCCTATCGCCTGAAAGCAGCCGCCGAACGCCATGATGCCGACGTCTTGGCGCGCCTGGTGGACTTTCCGTTATTGCGCCAGAACCTGAAGGATCAGATGGCGCACCGGGTGGCCCGGGAACTGGGCGCCGATCTGGACGCCAACCCCTTGGCGGCGCTTGGCGTGGGCCTGGGTGGCCTGCTGGCGGAAGCGGCGGTGGATGCCTATGTCACCCCCGAGGGCGTGATCGAATTGATGCGGGGCCGGGTGCAGTACCAGGCCGCTGATGGCGAGCGGCCGCGACGGGAACGCACAACACCCTTCGCCCACGTCAGCATGTCTTACGCCGGGCTGAACAGTTTTCAGATTATCGTGCTGGATGATACCGGCCCGGATCGCCGCTTCGTGCTCAGCCGCCAGGGATTGCATTGGAGACTCACCAACATCGTGCTGCCGTTGGCGGCTGAATAAAGAGGCGCCATGAGAATTCTATTGACCGGTGCGCACAGTTTTGTGGCCAGTGCGTTGATTGCATCCCTGCAGCGCGCCAACCACGAAGTCATCGCGCTGGCGCGCAGCTCCCGTCCCCATGCCAATACCACCAAGGTGAGCTGGCGCCAGTTCGATATGAGCCAGGCGCTTACCCCCAACGACTGGAAGAAACTGTTGGCAGGTGTGCAGGTGGTGATCAACTGTGCGGGAATTTTTCGGGAACGCAATGAGGGTGACTTCCGCCGTGTGCATTTTGAAGCGCCCAAGGCGTTGGCAAAGGCGGCGATAGATGCAGGCGTGGGTAAGTTTATCCAGATCTCTGCGCTGGGGCAGCCAACCGAAGGCGCCTTCATTGCCAGCAAACATGTGTTTGATGATTGGCTGCTGCGTTCCGAAATTCCGGCTACCGTGATTCGACCGGCCTTGGTGGTATCCACGCGCGGTTCCGCGGGTGGCACCTCGTTCCTGCGGGCGCTGGCAGCCATGCCTGGGTTTGTGCCCCTATTTGGTGAGGGTGAGCAGAAGCTGCAACCCATCCTGCTGGAGGATTTGGCGGAAATCATCACCCGCTGCCTGGCGCCGGAAGTGGCCAAAGACAAGACCATATATGCCGCCGGGCCCAGGCCGGTCAGCCTGCGCGATTTTCTGGATCAGACCCGGCATTGGCTGGAGTTCGGCCAGGCCAGATTTCTGGAATTGCCACGTGTGCTCTATACCGGTGCCGCCAAGCTGGCAGACAGGCTCGGCCGGGGTTTCTTTGGCACCACCACCCTGCGCATGCTGGAGCACGGCAATGTGGCACCCAAGGGCGCGGTGGAGCAGGTGGAGCGTCTGTTGGGGCGCAAGCCCGGCGATTATCTTGCCTTGTTGCAGACTACGCCCAGCTATGTCCAAGACCGCTGGCAGGCACGGCTTACCTTGCTGCAGCCATTAATTTGGTGGACGTTGGCGCTGTTTTGGATCAGCGCTGGATTGGGCGGGCTGCTCACGTCGGCGGACAGTTGGCGCGCCATGCTGGCGGATTTCAGCATCCTGGGGGGGCTGCTGTATCCACTGGCATTGTTGGCCAGTTTGTTCAAGTTGGGGGTTGGGGTTGGCGTGCTGATATTTTGGCGCCTGCGCCAATTGCTCCGCCTCATGTTGTTTACCACATTGGCCGGTTGCGCATTGTTTGCGCTGTTGATGCCGGCGGTCTGGATTTCCCCCGCCGGCAGTCTGCTGGCCAATTTGGCCATTGCGCTCTTGCTGGTGATTGCAC
>JBJHDG010000071.1:0-10227 GCA_050486425.1 Pseudomonadales bacterium
CCCACGACGCCCGTAATAGCCATCAGCAAGCTGACACCCAGACCAGCAAGGCCATGGACCAGCGGCAGCACCAGCATTAACAGGTACCAGGCCAGCCCATCTCCGAGGCGGCTCACGCCCCGGAACAGCCGCAGCACCAGTGGCGAACGGCTCAGTGCATTCAGGCTCAGGCAGAGTCGCACTTCCCAGGCATCCACACGCTGAAAGAGTGGCTGGGTATTGGCATCCGTGGGACTGTTCATGGCGGCCACCTTGCGCCCGCTCCATGACAGCCGCGTGAAGGATTGCATAATTTTCGGTTAAGGTCGGCAAACGCCCCACAGAGCAGAGCACCAAGATGGTGCGTGGATCGGCAAGCGCTGCCCTTGCGCCTAACCCTGGGATTGGCGCTTAATTTGTTGGTGCTCGAAAACCGGGCAGAGGTCAGAGGACTTGCGTCATGCAAGAAACCGGGCAACCACCGTCAAACAGCCTGCACGCACGGCTGGCAGACGCCAGATTTCGCCAAGTACTGCAGGACTTGGAGCTGATCGCCGTACAGGGTTTCCGCCCGGATGGCACCATCACCTTTTGGAATCGGGGCAGCGAACTGCTCTATGGCTTTACTACTGCGGAAGCCATGGGCCAGGATATTGTGGCCCTGTTGCAGCCGCCCGACATGCAGGCGCGGGAGCGGGAGATTCTTGCCACCGCCGTCGCCCAGCATCAGGCCCAGGTTGCCGATGAGTTGGAAGTGGTGCGCAAGGATGGCAGCAAGGTCCATATATTTGCCAGCCGCGTGTTGATCCAGCCGGAGAACGGTCCCCCGGAATTCTTTTGTTTTGATGTGGACCTCAGTGCCAGGCGCAGCGCTGAAGCGGAGCGTAGCAAACTGCAGCAAGAGTTGGCACAAACCCAGAAAATGGAGTCCATCGGCCGGCTTGCGGGCGGTATTGCCCATGATTTCAACAATATGCTGGGCGTGATTCTGGGCGCTGCGGAAATGGCGCTGGCGGCAATGAGCCCTGAGCATCCGGCCTACAGCAGCTTGCAGGATATTCATACCGCAGCCACCCGTTCTGCCGGCCTGACGCAACAACTACTGGGGTTTGCACGCAAACAGGCGGTTTCGCCGAGAGTCGTTGATGTGAATCGGGCCGTGGCGGACACGTTACAGATTCTGCAGCGGCTGCTGGGGGAACAGATCAATTTGCAATGGCTACCGGGCAAGCAGCTGGCACCGGTGCGCATGGACCCCACCCAGTTGCATCAGATCCTCACCAATCTCTGTATCAACGCCAGGGACAGCATCGTCAGAGGCCGCTTGGCGTCAGCTGGAGACGCCGTTTCAGGCAATCTGAAAATTCAAACCTGCATGCAGCTGGTGGATGCGGAGTTTTGCCGCCGTTTTCCGGAGTGTGCGCCTGGCTCTTACCTGTGTCTGCGGGTAACCGATGACGGCGAGGGCATGGATCAGGCCACGCTCATGCAGATTTTTGAGCCGTTTTTCTCCACCAAAAGCCTGGGCAAGGGCACCGGCCTGGGACTGGCTACGGTATTTGGCATCGTCAAGCAGAACGGCGGCTATATCTTTGCTGAAAGCGAACCCGGTCGGGGCGCCAGCTTTCAGGTGTTACTGCCACCGGCTGTGACAACACCGGATGTGGAAGCAGTGATGACACCAGCGCCGGCACCGCGCGCGGCCAGCAAACGACGCCTGCTGGTGGTGGAAGATGAGCCCATGGTGTTGGCGGTCACCACCAAAATGCTGGAGAGCAGTGGCTATGAGGTATTGGCGGCGGCGTCGCCACGGCAGGCATTAACCTTACTGTCTGATACCAACCAGAACGTCGATCTCCTGCTTACCGACATGATCATGCCGGAAATGAATGGCCACGAGCTGACGCTGCAATTACGAGCACGTTGGCCGAATTTACCGGTAATTTTCATCTCCGGTTACACAGACCAGGTAGTGGGGGACCGGGCCAGACAGGTCCAGGCCAGTTACTTCCTGCAGAAGCCTTTTACACTCAGTGGCCTCACCGCTATGGTGCAGGCTGCATTGCAATGAATCAGCGCCAGGAGGCCATATGCAGTTTATCGGGGAAGCCGTTGCTGACGGGATTGCCGAGCGCGACTTCGAAATACGGGTAGCGGATGAGCGGGTGCCGGGCGTGCTCTGGGCCCCCGTGGATGCCCGTGGACCTCGGCCGTTGGTGTTGATGGGTCATGGCGGCTCCCAGTTCAAGAAAACGCCGGGCATTCTCGCCCGCGCCAAGCTGTATGTGCGGGATATGGGCTATGCGGTGGCAGCCATCGATGCGCCAGGTCATGGTGACCGGATTTCAAAGGCCGAAAGAGAGCGCTTGTCGGCGCAGGTGGGTGCCCGGGTGCGCGGGCAGGTGAGCGGTGGCATGGATCCGGATTGGGCAAAACTGATGGCCCAGCGCACCCGCCAGGCGGTGCCCGAATGGCAGGCCACTCTGGATGCGCTGCAAAACCTGGCTTATGTGGCCGACGGTCCCGTGGGTTATTGGGGCGTCTCCATGGGCACCGCCATTGGCGTGCCCTTTGTGGCCGCTGAACCCAGAATCCGCTGTGCGGTATTTGGCCTGGCTGGCCTGCGGCCTGGCGCCATGGAATTCGCGGCCGCCGCTGCCAGTATCCGGATCCCCATCGAATTTGCTTTTCAGTGGAGCGATCCGGTGGCGCCGCTGGAGCATGGCCTGGCCTTGTTCGAGGCCTTCGGTGCGAAAGAGAAAAGCATGCACATCAATCCTGGCGGCCACCTGGAAATCCCCCGTTATGAGGGCGACAGCTGGCAGGCTTTCTACCGCCGCCATTTGGGCGTGGCGGCCTAGACATCATGGCGCTGAACCTACAATGCTGGAACTGCGGGGCGCAGTTGCTGGATGTCCCTGTGCCGGTAAGCCGGCATGAAAGCTGCCCCCAATGTTTTACCGAAGTTCGCTGCTGCCGCATGTGCAAATACTTTGATGCCCAGGTGCGGCCGGATCAGTGTCGGGAAGATCGGGCTGAGCCACCCCTCAATAAGGAGACCGCGAACTTCTGCGAGTGGTTTGCGCCCGTTACGGCCGGTACGGAGCCTGGCCGTGGCGACCCTGACCGCACCGACAAGGCGGCGCAGGCCAAGGCCGCGCTGGATGCTTTATTTGCGCCGAAATCGAAGGACTAGGCGCTAGCGTTGGGGAAACAGCGCTTGCACCAGCTCATCAATTTTTTCTTCTGCAACAATAAACTTACTTGTATTGCCGCCACCGCCGCGGGAATCATAGAGCGCGCGGCCCACGGGTAATCCGTCTTCGAATGCGGTGATTTCAGCGTAAGCCATATACATGGCCAGGTCCCATAGCCAGCTGGCCGAGTAGGTAACAGATACCGGGCAGATCATTGTGTCTGATTCGGAAGCCTGCAGACTAACTGCATAGCCACGAGCCTGAACGCTTGTAACAAGTGCGTCCAGAAATGAACGTTGTACGCTGGCATTTTCAATAATGCAGATTTCCTCGGGTGGTGCGATGCTCAGCGGTTCCACTTCTTGCACGATGGTGCAGCCAACCAATAGCAGTAATGGTGCCAAAATTGTGATTCTCAACATGGTATTAATCCCCTCCCTTGAATGCGAATTTGCGGCGCAAGTATTGAGGAATAACGAGTTGTTGCCAACCAAAGAATATTAGACCAGATACAGCATAGCATCGCGGCATGAAACCGATTACATTCTGGCACGCCGAACAACACATTGAAAATCAAAAACAGGGGAAGCTATGACTAGATCAATAACACTGGTGCTGCTTGCGCTGATTATCCAAGGCTGCGTTTCCATTCAGGCACCGACCTACCAACCGAGTGCAGAAAATGTAGCCGTGCTGCGAGATGCGCAAGCACAGATTGCTGTTGCACCATTTGAAAATAACACGGGCAAGAATGATTTGATTTGCCGGGCAGCGGGCCCCATTGTTCCGCCACAGGGCATGTCCTTTGTGGAATATATTCAGGAAGCGCTGATCGCCGAGCTTCGTGTCGCCAGAATTTATGCTTCCGATAGCGACATAATCCTGACCGGCCGATTGGATGCCATTGACTTTAGTTCCACTGCGGGAACCTGGCAGTTGCGCCTGGCAGCTAGCGTGGGCGGCAGCGATGAATATATAACAGAAGTTAACTACAGCTTTGCAACCGGCTTCAGTGCCGCCCGTGCTTGCCAACAGGTTGCCACAGAGTACAGAGGTGCGGTGCGAGCATTAATCCACGAGATCATCAGTGCACCAGCCTTCCAGCAGGTGCTGGCGCAAGGTAACTGATCAAAGTTCAGGATCCTCATCCGGATCCAACTGCAGTGACAGGCCGGTGCCACCGCCCAATGGGTTGTCGGCACCGGCTTGCTTGCCACTGAGTTTGATCTTGATGCGCAGGTTGTTGGCAGAATCAGCATTCTTCAGTGCTTCTTCTTCGGAAATCTTGCCTTCCTGCCAAAGTTTGAACAGCGCAATATCAAAAGTCTGCATGCCGATGTTGACGGATTTCTCCATGATTTCCTTGATGCTCTCAAACTCACCGCGCAGGATCAGTTCCTGAATGGTGGGAGTGCCGAGCATCACTTCGATGGCGGCACAGCGTTTGCCGTCCAGCGTAGGAATCAGACGCTGGGAAACGAAGCATTTCAGCGTCATGGACAAGTCCATCAACAGCTGTTGACGGCGATCCTCCGGGAAAAAGTTGATGATGCGATCCAGCGCCTGGTTGGCATTGTTGGCATGCAGGGTGGAAATACACAGATGCCCGGTTTCCGCAAAGGCCAAGGCGTGCTCCATGGTTTCCCGGTCCCTGATCTCACCAATCAGAATTACATCCGGTGCTTGGCGTAAAGTATTCTTCAGCGCCTTCTGATAGCTGCGAGTATCAACCCCAACCTCACGCTGATTGATGATGCAGCGCTTGTGCCGGTGAATGTATTCAATGGGATCTTCGATGGTGATGATGTGGCCGTTGGAGTTGCTGTTGCGATAGTCGATCAGTGCCGCTAGCGAAGTAGACTTGCCGGAACCTGTAGCACCCACGAACAGCACCAGCCCCCGCTTTTCCATCATCACGTTTTTCAGGATTGGTGGCAGACCCAGATCGTCGGCATTGGGGATGTCGGTGACGATATTGCGGGCAACAATGGAGATTTCATTGCGCTGACGGAAGATGTTGACGCGGAAGCGACCCACCCGGGGAATACTGTAGGCCAGATTCATCTCGAGTTCGTGCTCGAACTCTGCGCGTTGTTCCTCATCCATGATCTGGTAGGCGATCTCTTTCACCATGCCCGGGGTCAGCGGGGTTTTGTCGATGGGTTTGAGTTGTCCGTGGAATTTGGCGCAGGCGGGCGCACCCGTACTCAGATACAGATCCGAGCCGTCATTTTTGGCCAGAATCTGCAAATACTCGTCGAAACCCATGATCGCTCCTGGGGCTGGAAAAGGCAGTGGTGATAAGGCAAGACTAGGTCAGATTTTCACCCTGTTAACCCATGAGGATGGATTGGCGACTGATCTGTGATCTGGTGCACAGCTCACTACGGGCGGCACTTGGCGCAGGCGCCGTTGCTGACTAGGCTCAAGACAGTGGAACCCAGCCAATGGACAGTGAGGTCAGGCACATGGGCAGGCAATTGATCAGCACATTCATCGCCGCCAATACCCGCTTGCAGGGTGACTTGCAGACCAGTGGTGCCATCCATATCGATGGCCGCTTGCAGGGTGATATCCGCTGCGACGCCCAGCTCTCCCTGGGGGCGCAGGGACAGATCCAGGGTGATATCCAGGGCCAGCGGGTGCTGGTGGGCGGCGAAATCCGGGGCAATATCCAGTGTGAGCGCCTGGAAATCCTGGCCACGGGCAAGGTGCTGGGTGATGTTCGTTGCCGCCAGCTGGTGATTGCCGCCGGCGGGCGCCTTGATGGTCGTAGTCAGCCGGCTGACCAGGTATCGGTAAAAGCGCCGGCCCTGGCGCTGGCTGGGCCGATTGCCGCACCCGCGCACCGGCCAGCGCCGAGTGACATCAAGGGCGCCGCTTAGGCGCCCATTTTAGAACCGGCTTTCGAGAAACAGCGCCAGGCGCTGATCGGATTCGCTGTTGCGCTGGTACTCCGTACCCAGGTTGAACAGTGGGCCAAAGAACTTGCGCGACCTGACTAAATAGCGATTTACGCTGCCGAAATTTCCCACATCCTGATACTGGTATCCCAGACCGAAGCTCCAGCTGCGATCCAGATACCAATCGCTGGCCAAGAGATAGGTGTCGGTCATATCGGCCACCCGTACCGCAGCTTCCAGGTTGAATGTTTGCCCGAAGGCGGCAAACACATGTTTCCCACCTACTTCCCAGATATCGTAGTAATCCAGGTAATCGGCATAGATCAGGGTTCCGGCACGAGGGGCAGCACCCAGCCGTAGGCGCCACAAGCTTTGGCTAAAGCCATTTTTGATGCGGATGCCTTCCAGTTCAGCATACAGATTCCAGCGCGGGTCAAAATAGGCCACACCGACGCTACCTGTATCCACGGAGGAACTGGCCAGTTTCGCGCGGGATCCTGACAGGTAAGCATGGCTGGCGCGTTGCATGAACGCCGCTTCGGCGTAGGGATATGCAGCGACGTCTACGGGCGCAAAGTACCAGCTGCCACTCAGCCCCGTGATGATCTGGTCGTCCGAGATGGGGGCGAAATCAATGCGATCATAGCTGGCGCGGACGCTGCTCTGGAAAGAATCAGCATGCGCCGCTATGGCGGAAAGAAAAAAGAGTAGCGCCATGGCTGCTGAGCCAACTTTGATCATTATGATTTTCCTCTATCGATCAGTGTGAAATTACCACGAACGCATTGCTCGTAGGATCCAGTTGCACCAAGCCGCGCGAATAGTGGGCGCCCAACCAAGCACCATTGGGGGTAACCACGAGATCACGCAGACTAAAGCTGTAAGGGTACAGGACGCGACATTGCAAGTTGTGCAAACTAAAACCCTGCAACCAATTTCCTTGCGTCAGCAGCTCATTGGCCAAAGGATCAAACGCCAACCCGTCCGCGTCATGGCTGCCGCAGCCATCGGTCACGAGAGTGCGGTCGCCGGTCACTCTATTCACCAACAAAATGCTGCCACCCCCAAGTAAGCCGGTGCCATTGTTGAGGGCGTAGATGCCATGATCGGAGATGGCCAAAGCGCGGAGGGCATGAAAATCCTCTCCCAGGCCACGCTCACCCAGTTTGGAGAAGACGCTCTGGGCGTAGGTATCCAGGTCCAGCGCCACGATGGCATCCAGCGCTTGGTCAGCGACCAACAGGCGATTGCCTGTTTCATCCAGCACCAGGGAAATCACGTCTGTGAGCAAATTGCCTATCTCTGTGGGCCTGGAGAGGACATCAGCGCTGCCACTCTGTATATCCACGCGGACAATACCCTGCCGAAACCCCAGATAAGCATATTGGCCCGCAGCATCCACCGTCAGGGCATCAGCTTCGTAATCGCGTAGGCTGGATACGGGTCCCGGCAAAGGAAAGTTGTGCGCTACCTGGCGGCGATTGCCGGAGCCCAGGTCAACTTCAATCAGGCGTGGCTGATTGAGCGGGGTTCGCTCATGAATGTAAGCAGCGGCGCCGCCACTCACGAAGCTGTCGACGGTGGTAATCGCCAAGGCACGAGGTCGATAGAAGTATGGGCCGGTGCCACGCCCTTGTGTTGCCAACGCCTCAGTATTGCCAGTGCTGGTATCCACGGCCAGTACTCGACCATGAGCGCCGATGAGCAACCGAGATATATTGGGTTCATAGGCCATGGCGGGCTGGCTTGTAGCTGGGATCAGGTCGCTGACTACTGTGGTCAGTGCAGGTTCCTGATCTGGACGCAAGCGATACAGAGACGTGTTTGCGATGAAGTAGAACGTATCGGCAGCGGGGCCGACGATCAAGTTTTCACCACGAATGGAGGTACCTGAGGCCAACGTGGTTTCTGCACCGGTACTGGTGTCGATCTCCCGTAGCCAACGCTCATTCAAGGGAGCATAGTAATCCGCCAGAGCAAACAGCCGGCCTTGCTCCAAAACCAGCGGAAACCAAATGAACAAATCCGGGCTAAAGCCTTCCCGGATCAAATTAAACTCGCCACTATTGAGATCCACACTGGCCAAACGTATGACTGATGTGGGCTCCGCTTCGTGTGGTGTGCTAACCCCAATATACACATAGCCTGTGGTGCTGCCTGACTCGCAAAGCAGCCGGGTTGGCCAGTGGTACAAATTCACATCAGGCCCCACGGCCAGCGTCGTGAGACTGGCGGGAACTGAAATGGTGCGGGTGGTAACCTGGGTATCCAGATCCACGCCTAGAATCTGATAGCTGCCATCTTCCAGTTGCAGCAGACTCAAGCCTTCGTTGTGATCGCTGCGCAGACAGTGCAGGAAAGGGGTTTCCGGGCGCAGCTCATAGTGATGATTCGCGTAGTCGTAGGTCATCATTTCGGGGTATTGTGAGAATTCGCTGCTGGTGCTTTGACCAACAAGTCGGGAACGCGAAGTGTCCAGTAAGAACCACGACGGCACCTTGCGTAAATGTACCCGCGTATGTACGTTCTCCACATAGATCATGCCCAACGCATTCTCCACCCGCGCCAGATAGCTGTTCTCACCCTGCTCCAGTTGCACGGGCAGTGACCAGCGCACCACACTGTTGGCCGGCAGCGCAGGATCTGTGCCCACAGGCACCAGGGTGGCAGGCTCGTTATTGACCGTCACTTGCGCCACGCCATTGGGATCCCAGGCGATACCATGCAGGCTGATGTCAGCTTGTGGCGTCACCGCATGGCGCCAGGGATAGATCGTATGCACACCGCTGCCGGGGGGTGTGGGCTGCAGGGGTGGAATGCCACTGCCGCTACTGCTGCTGCCGCCGCCACAGGCGGCGAGGATGGCTGTCAGCAACAACAAGATGGATGTGCTGCGGAAAACTGATAATGGCATGCGAAGGTCCCCCGTTTCGGGCGCCAAGTTCTGTTGTTCGATGGCGCTGCTGATATTTCACCACAAGTCATGGATTTTGCGAGCCGAAAAAAAATTGACCGGGTCTGAACCTGGCCGATTGCGCCAGCAGTGGTGCTCTGCGGTATGGTTAACCAGTGTTCGTGACCCGGAAGCTGTCAGCATGATCGAAATACAACGCCCGGCGGATCTCGCCCGTTTGCGTCGCCTGGCATTGGGCGCCCAGGGTTTGCTCCGGGTGGCACCCTATGGGCAAGGTTTGGCAGGTGCACGTAACACCATCAGCCACCTCGGCTATGTGCAGATCGATACCATCGCCGTGGTGGAACGAGCGCATCACCATGTGCTGCATTCTCGCGTACCCAAGTTCAAACCGGCCATGACCCAGGAGTTGCTGCGCAGGGGTGAGATCTTTGAATATTGGACGCATGCTGCAGCGTTGTTACCCATTGCCGATTATCGCTATTCCCTGCCTTACAAGCAGGCCATTAAGGCTGGTCATACGCACTGGTTCAAAAATCCTGACAAGCAGCTGATGGGGGCGCTGCTGGCGCGTATCCGCACCGATGGACCGCTACGATCCCGGGATTTGGAGGCCGGTCCTGCCAAACGTGCAGGTTGGTGGGACTGGAAGCCCGCCAAGCGCGCCTTGGAGCAACTTTATATGCAGGGCGACCTGATGGTCAGCGATCGTGAAGGCTTTCAGAAAACCTATGACCTGCCGGAGCGTGTTCTACCGGCACAGGTCGACGTGAGAATGCCCGACTTGGCAGCACTGGCGGCGCACATTCTTAACCAACAACTACGCTGCCATGGGTTTGCCAGCCTGAAAGGCATCACCTATCAGCGCCGAGAGCCGGGGTTACGCCAGGCCATGAGTACACTGGTCAAGGAACAATTGGCGCAGCGCATGCTGGAGCAGGTTCGTGTGCCCAGCGGGGAAGTCTTTCTCATGGCCTCTGGGAGCCTTGAGCGCCGCACACCTCGAATGCCCAACCGTCTGTTAATTCTTTCACCATTCGATAATGCGGTGATTCAACGGCAACGACTTAAGACGTTATTTGCGTTTGATTATCAAATTGAATGCTACTTGCCCGCCTCCAAGCGCACCTATGGCTATTTTTGCCTGCCCCTGCTGTACCAAGATCCATTTGTTGGGCGCATGGATTGCAAAGCGCATCGCCAGGCGCGGCATTTGCAATTCAAGGCCTTGCAT
>JBJHDG010000072.1:0-10141 GCA_050486425.1 Pseudomonadales bacterium
GGCGAGCAGCTGGGCAAGGGGCGCGCGCTGGAGGACATCATCCAGGAAATGCACCATGTGGCCGAAGGGGTAAAAAGCGCGCCTTCAGTGCTGAAGCTGGCTGAACAGCATCAGGTGGAGATGCCCATCATGCTGGAGGTGAACAAGGTGCTGCTGAAGCAGGCGTCGCCAAAGCAGGCATTGCGCGCGGTACTGCGCATTGAATCCGGCGCGGAGTGGGAACCAGGCTGATCTGCGGCCACTGCTACCGCAGCTACCAGGGCCAGGCAGGGGCCTGACCCTGGGCGCTCAGCCTTAACGCGGCGTATAACCAAAAATGGACTTGGCTTCCAGGAAGTCCTCAAAGCCGAACTTGCCCCATTCCCGGCCATTGCCGGATTCCTTGTAGCCACCGAAAGGCGCCTTGGTATCCGCCGGGGCACCATTCAGATGCACCATACCAGTGCGCAGCTGGCGGGCCACCCACCGCGCGCGGTCCAGGTCTCCCGAGGAGACATAGCCGCTCAGGCCATATCTGGTGTCATTGGCGATACGGATGGCATCCGCCTCATCTTCATAACCCAGAATCGACAGCACCGGCCCAAAGATTTCCTCCCGGGCAATGGTCATGTCATTGGTGACGTGGGAGAACACCGTGGGTTTGACGAAGTAGCCCCGATTCAGACCGTCTGGACGGCCCTGGCCACCGGCCACCAGCTGGGCGCCCTCGGCAATACCGGCACCGATCAGTTCCTGAATCTTGTGCCACTGCAGTTCCGACACCACCGGACCAATCACCGTATCGTCCGCTTCCGGATCCCCTGCCTTGACCCGCGCCACCGCCGCCTTGGCAATGGCCGCCGCCTCATCCATGCGGGCATGGGGTACCAGCATCCGGGTGGGCGCATTACAGGATTGGCCGGAATTGCCCATGCAGGACATCACGCCACCTGCCACTGCCTTACTGAAGTCCACATCGTCCAGGAGGATATTGGCCGACTTGCCACCCAGTTCCTGGGCCACCCGCTTGATGGTGTCAGCGGCATTCTTCGCCACTTCCCGACCCGCCCGGGTGGAGCCGGTAAAGGACACCATGTCCACTTCCGGATGGGCGGACAGGGCCGCACCCACACTGGGGCCGTCGCCATTGACCAGGTTGAACACACCTTTGGGCACGCCGGCTTCATGCAGGATTTCCGCAAACAGCAGCGCCGACAGGGGCGCCACTTCTGACGGCTTGAGCACCATGGTGCAGCCCACGGCCAGGGCCGGTGCAACCTTGCAGGTGGTCTGGTTCATGGGCCAGTTCCAGGGTGTGATCAGGCCACACACGCCAATGGGTTCCCGCACCACCAGGCTGCTGCCGATCTGCTCTTCGAATTCGAATTCCTTCAGGACCGCCAGGGCCGTCATCAGATGCCCGAGCCCGGATGGCGCCTGGGCCATGGCGGCCAGCTTTTTCGGCGCACCCATTTCCAACGTGATGGCTGCTGCCATCTCCGGCAACCGCTTTTGATAGACCGCAATAATGCGCTCCAGCAGGGCAATGCGTTCCTCGCGAGACGTCTGGGAGAAGGCTGGGAAGGCCGCCCGGGCGGCCATCACTGCGGCGTCCACATCGGCGGCATTGCCCATGCTGATCAGGGCCACCGCCTCTTCCGTGGCGGGATTGATCACCTCCAGTGTCTGGTCGCCCTGGGGCGCCACCCACTCACCATTGATATAGAACTTGCGGTGTTCCTGCATGGATCAAACTCCTGTGACGAGATAGCAGATAAGCTGAGAAGGCGCACCTTACCGCAGAGCGGGCTCTGGCAACAGTCCGCTTGGCTGGGCGGCGGAATGTGCCAGAATGGGGCCAATGCTGGCTGCCGGAGACGGCCCTTGAGCTATCCCATCACCGACAAGTTTGTTATTGGCGTTGCCTCCAGCGCCCTGTTCGACCTCACCGAGTCCCACCAGGTGTTCCTGGAGCAGGGGCCGGAGCGCTACAAACAATTTCAGGAAACCCACCGCGATGTGACACTGGGGCGCGGTGTGGCCTTTCCGTTTATCCGGCGCTTTCTCAGCATCAATGAGCGCTTCCCGGCGCACCGTCCGGTGGAGGTGGTGCTGCTGTCACGCAATTCGCCGGAAACCGGCCTGCGCGTGTTCAGATCCATTCGGGACTACGGCCTGGAAATCAGTCGTGCCGCCTTCATGACCGGCAAATCGCCTTATGAATACATTCCCGCATTCAACTGCTCCCTGTTCCTCACTTCCAATGCTGACGATGTGGCCCAGGCCATTGCCGCCGGTTATCCCGCCGGACTGGTGATGCCTTCCCCTGTGGAAGATGACGAACTGGATGTGGAGCTGCGCGTGGCTTTCGACTTTGACGGCGTCATCGCCGATGATGAAGCCGAAGTGGTATTCAAGCAGGGTGATCTGGACGCTTTTCATCAGCATGAAACTGCCAACGTGGATGTGCCCCATAACCAGGGCCCCCTGGCCAATTTGTTCCGCAAGCTGGCGTTCATGCGCGCACTGGAAGATCAAGAGATCGCGCACAATCCCGGCTATGAACGCATCGTGCGCATTGCCATAGTCACCGCCCGCAGCGCACCCGCCCATGAACGGGTGGTAACCACCCTGAAAAACTGGGGCGTGAACGTGGATGAAACCTTTTTCCTGGGCGGGATGCCGAAAGCGCGCGTGCTGTCGGTGTTGCAGCCGCACATGTTCTTTGATGATCAGCTGCTGCACCTGGAATCGGTAACCGACACCATTCCCATGGTGCATGTGCCCTTTGGTATTGCCAACCGCGATGGCGGCAACGTACATCACTTGCAACGGAAACGACGTTAAACGCAGGGTGGTATTGCTCAGGGAGCGCGCAACGCCTGCCAACTCTGCAGGGTATGGCCACCACTGCGATCCCTGACCTGCACATAGCCCCGCATCTGATCGCCATCCACCAGGCCATGAAACAAATACTAACGACCTTGTCGGCTCAGGCCAAAAGCAATCTGCCGGCCGCGCAGCACTGGCGCCTGCAAGGGCAACTCCGGGCGACCGTCATGCAGCGCACCACCGAACTGCTGGAAGGATTGGGTGAGCGTCAGCGGCAGCCAATCCGCACCCAACTGCAATCGCCACTCGCCGGCCACCTGCGCCGGAACGATCCAGAGCAGCAGGCCGCCACTGCTGCGACCCTGTACACGCGCATCCGGCTGCCAGTCTCCCATATGAAAACTGTTGGAGACCACGCGAGTGCCTGGTTGCAAATCCGCCAATAATTTCGGCCGCAGTTGCAGATTCACATCCGGCATCAGATACAGCGTCACCACTGTGGCATGGCGGATATCCATGGTGAACAAATCCTGCTGCAGAAACAGAGTGCGCTCCCCCACACCGGCGCGGGCGGCAGCGCGTCGGGCTTCCTGCACCAGATCCTCGCGTATTTCCACACCATGACCCATGGCGCCACGGCGGGCTGCTTCGATCACAATGCGGCCATCGCCACTGCCCAAATCCAGCACATAATCGCCGGGGCCCACTTGCGCCAAATCCAGCAGCAAGCGCACATCCTCCATCACAGTGGGCACATAGGGCGCCACTTCCTGACCGCGCTGGGCGCTGACAGACAATGTCCATAGGCAAGTGATAAGCGCAGCAAAAACAGTGGCCGAGCGTTGCATCTGGCGCAGATCCTTATCAAGATGGTTGCGGGTTGTTGATTTTTCAGCATTCCGCCTGCGCACGCAAACGCAATGGAGGCTTTATGCCAGCCGCCCTGCACAACATCGCCCTGCACAACATCGTCATGAACATCTTCGCCATGGGCGGCAGAGGGTTGTTACCACTCCTGGCTGTGGTGGTGGCGGCCTGCCTGCAGGGTGCGCCCAGTCTGGTACAGGCCAGGGCATTGACCGCAGATCCCGCGCTGATGCGCGAGGTGGAAGTGGCCAGCGTCGGCATGGATCCGCTCACCGGCGCCCCCCTGGTACTGCTGCGGGAGCTGGACAGCAACGACATCCTGCCGATCGTGATCGGTGTTGCTGAAGCCCAAGCCATACTGTTGGCATTGCATGGCCAGCCCACACCCAGACCCCTCACTCATGACCTGATGCAAGATCTGTTGCGGGCAGGCGAGCTGACCCTGGAACGCCTGCTTATCGACAGTCTGGCCAACAATACCTTCTACGGCATGCTGGAACTGCGGCGTGGCGATCAGGTGCTGCAGGTGGACACCCGACCCAGCGATGGCTTGGCGCTGGCACTGCGCACCGGCGCCCGCATTCTGGCAGCACCTGAGGTATTGGCAGCCAGTCGTGGCCGCGCCTATGAAGGCCTGAGTCAGGACCAGGTGGCCAGTGCGCTGGGCCTGCGCGTGGTGGAAATCAATCCGGATATCCGGGAAAGTCTGGGCCTGCCCGATGCACCTGGTGTTATCGTTACCCAGGCCACCGGCCAGGCCGCAGAGGCTGGCATCAGCGCCGGGGCCATGCTGCTGAGCCTGAACGACAAACCCATCAGTTCACCGCTGGCATTTCTGGAAATACTGCGCGAGATTCCTGTGGCGAGTCAGATTCGTATCCGCTACTGGCAACAGGGTGAAATCCGCGAAGCAACATTGGACATGCGGGCACCGCGACCAGCCCCCAGGGACGAGGGCGCCATCAGCGCCTAGACAGACGGCACCGGGTTATTCACCGCGAATGCGATAGCCGAAACCGCGCACGGTTTCTATGGGCGAGTCCTGACCCTGGCTGAGTTTGCGCCGCAGCTGGTGCAACGCCACCTGCACCACATTGGTATCCGGCTTGCGACCACCCCAAACCCGCTCATACAGCTGATCTGAACTGATCACCTGCCCGGCATGACGCATGAGGATTTCCAGCAAGGCAAATTCCTTGGGTGTCAGAAACACGTCCGCATCACCCTGGGTGACCGTGCGCTTGGGAATATCCATCTGCAGGTTGCCCACTTTCAGCACCTCCAGTTCCATATTCATTTTGCTGGCACGCCGCACCAGCGCATGAATACGAGCTTCCAGTTCCACGGTCTTGAAGGGCTTGGTGAGGTAATCATCTGCACCTGTGCGCAGACCATCCACCCGATCATGCAGTTGATCCCGTGCCGACAGCATCAAAATGGGCGTATGATCCCCCCGCCGGCGGAGTTCAGCGCACACCTGCAAACCATCGATATCCGGCAGGCTCAGGTCCAGCAGCACCACGTCATAACTTTGTTCCTGGAGTTTTTTCAGCCCTTCGCTGCCACGTTGGCAGATGTCCAGCTGATAACCGGCGCTGGACAGGGTTCGTGCCAACAGATCACCAGTCAATTGATTGTCTTCAATAGCCAGCACCCGGATGGGTGTGCTGCTGGCGGCAAATCCATGGGTCAAATCTTCACTCATGCTCAGCATCCCTAAACATTAGTCTGCCCATCAGGCGCGCAAACACTCGTATGCACGCGCGATCAGTTGCGCCCTGGTATAGGGTTTACCCAGGAACGAATCCTTGTTCTGTCGCAGATAATCCGCCATCACTTTGCCGTCCGCATAGCCGGAGATGAACATGGCGCGCAAATGCGGTATCTGCTCCCGCATACGCTGCGCCAACTCGGGACCATCCATACCCGGCATCATCACATCAGAGACCAGCAAATCCACATCCTGTTCATCACCGGCCAAGGACAAAGCCTGTTCACCACTGTCCGCTTCCAACACCGTGCAGCCATACTCTCTAAAGATAGCAGCCGTCAGCTCACGGATGGGCTGATGGTCATCCACCACCATGACTTTGACACCGCCCCAATCCGAGGGTACTTCCTCGGCATCAATATTGACCGAGTCTGTTTTTTTGGCCGGCAATGCGGGTAATTGAATAATGGCGCTGGTGCCCGCCCCAGGCTCACTGCGCAGGGTGAAGGTGCCGCCAAAGCGGCGCACGATGAGATCCACCGTCGCCAGGCCAATACCCGAGTGCATCTGCAGGTTTTTGCCGGTAAAAAAGGGTTCCCGGATGCGCGCCACCAGATCCGGCGCCACGCCCGGACCTTCATCCGCGACGCAGATCCGCAACCAAGTGCCATCGCCGGGCAGGCCACGCCAGGGCTGGTCATCCGCGGTGACCAGGGAAGTCCCCAGGCGGACGTTGCCGCAGCCCTCCATGGCTTCTTTCGCATTCAGCAGCAGATTGATCAGACACTGCTCCAGCTGAGACGGATCGATCTCCACCGCCGCACCCGGTGCGCCAGGCAACAGGTGCAACTTGATTTCCGGCCCCAGATAACTGCTAAAACGCGGCTCTGCGGCATGGATGGCGCGGTCAATCTCCACCAGTTGGACTTGGTCAACAGCACGTCGTCCCAGCGCCAGCAGGTTTCGCGCCAGGGACGACGCATGATCCACCGCAAACAGCATCTGCTGATAGGCCTTATCCAGTTCCCCGGTGAGTGGCAACGCACGCTGGATGTATTCCGCATTGCCCATGATGACGGTGAGGGCATTGTTCACATCATGGGCGACCCCACCTGCCAGTCGCGCCACCAACTCCAGCTGCTCCAGCTCCTTCACCCGGGAGCGCAGTTTCGCCGCCTGATTCAATTCCTGACCCGCCGCCAGCGCCAAGCCCAACAGCGTGGCCAGCATATGCAGCCACACCGGATCCACACCTTTGAGCACCCGGGTGCCACCGGCTTTGGCGAAAGCCTGCTTTTCCGAACCCATATGCAACCAGAGCAGGGCCGCGTTGGGTTGCATGCCGCCAATGCGCAACAGAATGCCGGCGCCAGCAAAACTTGGGCCCAGACTGATGGCATGCACATCGGTACGCAGTAGATCACCACTGAGAAAGCGACTGGCTTCATGCAGGGGCATGGCCACATCGGGTAATGCCTGGGGGGTCGCTGAGCCGGCGTGGGCCAGCGCCAATGGCCGATAGGCTTGGCCCTGCGCGTCCATGCCCAGCAGCAGTCCGCGTTTGGCGCCGGAGAGTTCACAGCCCAACTGGCAGAGGATCGCCAATCGCTCATCCTGCCCGGCGGCATTGCGCAGTGCGGTGCAGGACTTGGCCAGCGCTTTCAGCGCCTGCCGCTGTCGGTACTGCTCGGCACCGTAGAGCCTGGACCTGAATTTATTGACCAAGGACAATCAATTCCCCCCAATCGACCCGCGGCTGCGTAAACCCACCAGCCGCCCGTGTAGATTAACAGGGAAATCGCTGCCGGTAAGACATCCAGGACAGAATTATGTCCGTCAACCGAGGTGCGGAAGCGCGGTCTCAGCTGGAACCCGGGAAGAAACGAATGGGGTAACGAATGGTGGTTTCGGCCACATCCCGCGCGCCAAAATCAAAACTCATCACCCGCGCGCGGATGCGCGCCAAGACTTCGGCATCTGCCAGCTCCGCGGAGATGACGTCGCAGGAAATCACGCGACCACTGGGTGCGATCACCAGCTCCAGCACCACCTCGCCTTGCAGCGCCGGGTTGCTGCGCAACGCGCGGTTGTAGATGGTGAAAATACTGCCGCGGTTCTGATCGAATATGCGCCGTACTTCCTCCGTGCTGCGGCCGCCACGGTTTCGGTCTGTCGGCGTATTCCGGCCTGAGGCGGGTGCACTGGCAGTTTCCACCACATCCACCCGGGTGACTTCGCGGCCAGCCAGTTCCACACCGCCGGTATCCAAGGGTCGCTCACTGGCACTCACCCCACCGCTACGGGTGCCATGCCGGGAATCCAGCAGGTTTCTGTCGGCTTGCACCCGTTCGGCATCACGGGTACTGGCGGTGGCCTGGGTTTGCAATGCGCTGGTATCCAATGCCTGACGCATATCGGCAAAGCTATCACGCATTTCCAACAGGCCACTTTGCGCGGCGCGCTCCCGCGCCTGCTCCTGGGTTTGCTGCGGCTGCGGCCTGGGTTCGGGGGGCACCTCCGGCACGGGCGGCGCTGGCGCCTCCACCGGCACCTCTTCCTGGGCCACGGGTTCCGGCCGCACGATTTCTGGGGGTGGTGGCGGCGTACGCTCCATGATCAGCCGCGCCAATTGCGGCGGCAGCTCCTCCAGCTCACTGCGGTCCACTTCCGGCACCGGCAGAAACGGGATGATGACGCCCAGCAACAGGAACACAGCCAGCGTGCCCTGCAGGATGCGCTTGAACTGCCGATTCTGGTCGTTATCCAGCGCCCAGGGCAATTCATCCCGGCGCAGCTTCGGCAGAGCCGCCATCAGGCACCTCCGCCACTGTCAGGTGCAGCCAGCGGCCGTGCCGACAGATCAGGCACAGGTTCGGCGCCGGCAATACGATTCACCGCCAAGGAGATCTGGGCAAAATCGGTTTCCTGGCAGGTCATCATGATGCGCTTGAGCAACCAGTAGGGAATCTCCCGATCCCCCATGATGGTGATTTCATAACCACCCTCAGGCATCTGGCGACGCCTGCCCGCCTGATGACTCAGTTCATCCTTGAGTCCTGCGATCAGGCCATCATCGCTGGGCCGCAGGTTGGCAATCTCTGCCACCCGTCGCCCCTGCACCAGAACATCTTCCTGGCTGACCATGATGATGAGGCGATTCTCCGGTGCCTGTTCCGCCATGGAATCCGGCAACTTGATATTGTTGCTGCTTTGCAGCACTTCCACTTCCGAAGAGTTCACCAGCAAAAAGAACACCAGGATGGTGAAGATATCCATCAGCGATACCAGGTTTAAGGTGCCACCCTGGCGGTGTCGACGTTGCAAATCACGCCGTAGGCGTAACCGGTGCGCCGTCATCCGGCACCTCCACCCGGCAGATCACCCAGGGAAATATCCGGAAACAATTCGGCATTCACTACCGATAATGCCTGTACGGTGCGGTAGGAACGCACCCGATCCATGACCGAGATCAGGGTTTGATAATCGATCTCCGGCTCTAACAGAATGACGATGTCGCGCTTCTCCGGCAGGCGCTGTTTGAGCTGCTGCATGATTCGGCTCAGCGCCTCATAGTCATGCTCGCCCTGCTCCGCTGGAAAGCTGCCCAGCGCGCCGCGATTGTCAGCCACCACCAGCCGGTCCGCGTGCACCCGCACTTCCAGCTGCACTTCTTCGGGCTCCATCTCGCTGACGTCACCCCCGGCAGGGAAGTTCATGTCGATCACGCTGGTATGGGTAAATACCATGGAGATCAACAACACTGGCACCAGCACGATCATCAGATTCATGAATGCCGTGACATCCAAATCTGCCGCCTGGCGATGTTTGTGTACGCGCTTTCGCACCCTGTCCATGGCTGCCTCCGGGTGATTGGCAGCTTAGGCCGTGGCCGGGCGTGCGCCCCCTTCAGGACGTTGCCGCGGTGCCGCCTGAGGGCGGCCAGCAGGACCTTCACCGCTGCCACCTTCTTCCAGACTGTTGAGGAATTTCACCACCGCAATCTCCAGGCTCTCCACAATGGCGCTGGTTTTACTTTGCAGCATGGAATGAATCAGCAGCAGCGGAATGGCCGCCATCAAACCGAATGCCGTGGTATTCATGGCAATAGAAATACTTTGTGACAACAGTGTGGCTTTTTCCGCCGGATCGGCATGGGCCACCGCGGTGAAGGCGGCAATCAAACCTATGATAGTGCCGAGCAGTCCCAGCAAGGTCGCAATGTTGGCAAAGGTGGCCAAATAGGGTGTGCGCTTCTCGATGCTGGGCAGCACTTCCAACAGCTGCTCTTCCATGGCGTTCTCAATATCCTGACGCCGCCGACTGGTGCTCATGCGCGCCAGGCCGTCGGCAACAATGCGTGCCACGGGTGAGCGGGATTTCTGGGTGAAGTCCAACAGTTCGCGCATGCGGCGCTGGCGCACCAGGGGCAGAATCTGCTGGTAGTCACGCCGATTGATGCGGGCCTGGTGCGACAGATACAGCATCCGCTCCAAGGCAATGGCGACGCCCACGCCGAGAATCAGTGCGATGGGGTACATGAAGTAACCACCACTCTGAAAAAAGCCTACCAGATTCGTATAGATGTCCATGCCTTACTCCTCGCTTTCCAGGCGTCGTAACAGTTCGTGGTATTCCAGCTCGCGTCTGTATGCCGGCGGATACAGATGGCGGAACACATCCGGTGCCGCCAATTCGGCCCTGACTTCAATGTCGGGCCGGCCGGTGGGTTCCTGCCAGGGCAATATGTACAGC
>JBJHDG010000073.1:0-9885 GCA_050486425.1 Pseudomonadales bacterium
TCGCTGCCGCCGTAAAAGCCGTGGAAACCCTGGATGCCTGTTTGGCGCGCATTGTCGCCGCCGTCACCGCCACCGGCAGCCAATGCCTGATCACGGCGGACCATGGCAATGTGGAACGCATGCAGGATGACAGCACCGGCCAGGCCCATACTGCGCACACCACCGAACCCGTGCCCCTGGTGTATGTGGGTCCGCAGCAGATCAGCCTGCGCGATGGTATTCTCTCGGATATCGCACCCACCTTGCTGCACCTGATGCAGCTGCCGGTGCCAGCAGAAATGACCGGGCGCAATCTGGCTCAACCTGTAGACGCCAGCCGCCGTAGCGCCTGATTCCATGCCCTGTCTGCGTCTGCTGCTTGCCGCATTGATCCTGGTCTTGGCCGGGACCAGCGCAGCCAACACGGATGCCGAGCAGGCCCGGCGGGAACTGTCCCAGATTACCCAGCGCTTGAATGATCTCAGCCGCTGGTTTACCCGTGCCGATCGCCAGCAGGTGGCCCTGCAGCGGGAACTGCAACAGGCCGATCAACAGATTGCCAACACCAACACGCAGATCGCCCGCGCCGAGCAACAGGCACGCAGCGTGCAACAGGAACTGCAAACCCTGGCGCAGCAGGCTCAGCAGTTGAGCACACAACGTGACGCCCAGGCCAAGCACATCAGTCAACATCTGGTGGCGGCGGCACGCCTGTCCGGAGAAGACTTTTTCAAGCTGTTGCTGAATCAGGAAGACCCGGCGCAATTGGATCGCATGGTGCGGTATCACCAATACTTTTCCGCCGCACGCCTGGAAACCCTGCAAGCCTTTCAAGCCACTCTGCGCGAGTTGGAAAGCAATGCCGAGCGCACCCGTGCTCGGCGCAGCGAGCTGGATGCACAGATTCAGCGCCTGCAACAATCCCGGCAAACCCTGCAGGGCCAACGCCAGGAACGGGAAGCCCTGCTGGCAAAACTGGCCCAGGACCGCCAGCACCATGAACAGGAACGTGAACGCCTAAATGCCGACCAACAGCGCCTGGAGCGCTTGCTCACCGAACTGACCCAGCGCACCCAGGTACTGGACGGCACCGCCTTCGGCAACAACCGTGGTCGCCTGCCCTGGCCTGCCAGCGGCCAGCTGGTGTATCGCTATGGTCAGGATCGGGCCGGCGGCCGGCTGAAATGGCAGGGCATTTTTATCGCCGCCGATGAGGGCGCGCCGGTGCAGGCGGTGTTTCATGGCCGGGTGGCCTTTGCGGATTGGCTGCGTGGTTTTGGTCTGCTCACCATCATCGATCACGGCGGTGGCCAGATGACGCTCTATGCCCATGCGGATGCGCTCTATAAACAGGTGGGCGACCAGGTGGAAGCGGGGGAAACCATCGCTGCCGCTGGGCGCAGTGGTGGCCAGGATCGCAGCGGTCTGTATTTTGAGGTGCGGGTGCGCGGCAAAACCGAGGACCCCGTGCGCTGGCTGGCGCGGCGCTAACGCAGCCTAGGCGACCGCCGCATCCGGAATGGAATTGGCATAATACTGCAGTAGCGCCAGCGCATCCGGCGCCGGCTTGAAGCGTTCGCCGTCCTGCACGATCAGCCGCCGCAGTTGCAGCATGTGCAGCGCCGCCGCAAAGGTTTGCTCGCGGGTATGCGACGGCAGCACCACCAATGCACCACGCGCCCGTAATTGCTCTGCCAACTGATACAGGGCCGCCTTCCAGTCGAATTCACTGATGCCGGCACTGCCCGCCTGCAACAAGGTGGCGGCCGCCAGCGGCACGGGCAATGCCGGCACCAGTTGCCCCACCCTGGTCATGAGCTGTTCCGCCAATACCTGTACCTGTTGGTGCCGCTCCGCCACCGGCAACTTACGCCAATCAATATGCTGCGCTGCGGAATAGGCCTGCACCGACAGCGGCACCCCGAAATGCACCGCGGCATAACCAAAGCGTTGCCAGCGACTGCGCAACATCAACCAAAGGTTATGACCAATAAAGCCGGCCGTGGTGCGCAGCACAAACCAGAATGAACGTGCCTGGGGCGCGGCTTCCAGATTGCGCAGTTGCGAGCGGTCTTCAATAACCCGATCAAAGTTGATACCCACGGGCACAAACACAATATCCCGGCCGCGCTGCACATCGTGATCACGCAACATGTAATCTAAAATGCCGAACTTGGGTGGCTGCAACTTGCCATCAACGCTGAGTTTGCCTTCCAGAAATACGGCCTGACACACGCCCTCTTCGGTGGCCATATGCACATAACGTTCCAGCACCGCGCGATAAAGAGGGTTGTTGGAGCGGCGCCGGACAAAGTAGGCGCCCATCATGCGAATCAACTGTTGCAGCGGCCAGATACGCGCCCATTCACCCACTGCATAGGAAAGCGCGCTTTGCTCAGCCGCAAGAAAGGCCGCCAGGATGTAATCCATGTTGGAGCGATGGTTCATCACAAACACCACCGTGGCCTTGGGGTCCACCTGGGCCAACTGCTGCGGATCGGCAAAGCCGGCCCGCACCCGGTACAGCAGGCGCGCGATGCGTCGCGCCAGCCAATAACCCACGCGAAAGTACACATAGGCGTTGAAGGCCGGCACGATTTCTTTAGCGTACTGCCGCACTTCCGCCTGGGCCACTTCCCTGGGCACCTGCTGCGCACTGGCATAGGCTTCCAGCGCTTCCATGACCTTGCTGTCGTAGACCAGGCGATCAATCAGCACCTGGCGTTTGGTGAACTGGAACGGCCGCACATGGATGTTGAGGCGGGTGTTGATCTCATCGATCACCCGATTCACTCGCCGCCGCAAATACCAGCGCACACTGGGAATCAGCAGCCGTGCCAGCAGTGCCCAGACACTGGCCAGCAGCATCAGGGTAAACAACCAAAATGGCAAAGTGACAGGTTCCATCAGGCCGCTATTCGGCGAAACGGGCCGAGGCACCACCATCCACCGTGATCACGGTGCCGGTGGTGAAGGCGGACAAATCCGATAACAAAAATGCCGCCATGGCACCGATCTGCGCCGGCTCACCCGGTGGATGCCTGGCGCTGAGCAGTTCCTGCCAGCGCTCGGCATCCTGCCAGCGCCGCTGCGCCGCCTGCCGCAACACCTGCTCCAGACGTTCGGTGTGAATCAGGCCCGGGTTGATGGCCAGCACCCGCACACCGCGGGTCAGGCTGTTGGCGCCCAGGGCCCGGGTCATGGCCATAAGCGCAGCATTGCCGGCCCCGCCCACGATGTAGCTTGCCGTGGGGCGTTCGCCGCCGGCACCGATGATATTCAGGATCACGCCATGCCCACGCTCGCTCATAAAGGCATAGGCTTCCCGACAGGTATTGATATAGCCGAACACCTTCAGATCCCAGGCTGCCCGCCAGCGCGCTTCGTCTATCTGGGTCAGGCTGCCACTGGGAATGGCGCCGGCATTGTTCACCAGAAAGTCGATATCCTGATTTCGTTGCAACAAGGCCCGCGCCTGGGCGCCATCGGCCAGATCCACCGCAAACACCGCCACCTGCACCTGATACGCCGCTTGCAGCTGCTGCCGCACCTGCTCCAGGTCCGCCAGGGTCCGCGCCGCCAGGCGCAGGTTGCAGCCCGCCGCCGCCAACTGCTGGGCGCAGGCCAGGCCAATGCCCTTGGAAGCGCCGGTGATCAGGGCCGTCTTGCCGGTGAGTTTCAGATCCATGCGGCGCTGCCTGTGGTGGCTAGGAGTCCGGTGGATGTTAAGCCATCTTGCAGACCCCGGTACGCTGTCGACAGAAATTCCATCCTAACCCCACATTTACGACAGCCCCCATACCCCTGGCCAACAACATTGGGCTAAGCTGGCTGCAAGTGATCAAGCAGTAACTTGCAGCCAGCCATGTCCGCAGCCACCGCATCCGCAAGCACCAAGCCGCCGCGCCGTTGGTCCCAGCAGCTCAGTCTGCTGGCCATGTCGCTCAGCATGGTGCTGGGTGTTGCCTTGGGCATGGCGCTGCATCACCAGTACGGGCATCCCTACCAACCGGAGCTGCCCCTGGAGGATTTTGCCGACCTGCAGCGGGTCATCGCGGAAATCAGCGCCAGCTACGTGGACCAGTTGGAAACCCGGGAGCTGCTGGAAAACGCCATCCGTGGTGTGTTGGATGGCCTGGATGCGCACTCGGATTACCTGGATGCCCATGCCTGGCAGAGCTTGAATGAGCAAACCCAGGGCCACTTCGGGGGTATTGGCATTGAGAAGGGTCTGGTGGACGCCATCCCCACGGTGATTGCACCTATCGACGACACCCCCGCTCAGCGCGCCGGTATCCGCGCGGGCGATCAGGTGCTCAGCATCGATCAGGTTCCCACCAGCAGTCTGAGCCTGGACGAGATCGTAACTAGTCTGCGTGGCGCACCAGGTTCCAGCGTCAAGCTGGGCGTGGGTCGCAACAATGGCCAGGAGCGGCTGGAGGTGGAACTGGTGCGGGACATGATCCGCATCAACAGCGTGCGCACCAGTCTGCTGGATGGCGACATCGCCTATGTGCGTATTGCCCAGTTTCAAACCCACAGTGCCCAGGACCTGGAGCAGGGACTGCTGCAGTTGGCGGAGCAGCCACTGGCCGGGCTGATCCTGGATCTGCGGGATAACCCCGGTGGTTTGTTGCAATCCTCGGTGCGGGTCAGTGACCTGTTTCTGGCCAAGGGCCTGATCGTGGCTACCCAGGGACGCCAGCGTGCCGATGAACTCAGATTCAACGCCACCCGCAAAAACCTGCTGGCGCATTTGCCCATGGTGGTGCTGATCAATCGCGGTTCGGCTTCCGCGGCGGAAATCGTCGCCGGTGCGCTGCAGGACCATGGTCGCGCCCTGGTGGTGGGTGAACCCAGTTTCGGCAAAGGCTCGGTCCAGTCCCTGCTGCCACTGACCCAGCAGCGCGCCATCAAGCTCACCACAGCCCGCTACTTCACCCCCAACGGGCGCTTGATCGACACCCAGGGCATTGCTCCGGATGTGCTGGTGGATGCACCCGGGTGGCAGCGCTCTGTGTCCATGGCGGATACAGAAGCGCTGGCCGACCCCTATATCAGCACGGCCTTGGGCGAACTGCGCGCCGGGCTGGCCCATTGGCAGGCCCAGAGGCGGAGCTGAGTTGGCCGGCGGCGCACGCTGGGGATGGCTTACGCTCTGGTTGTGGGCGTTGCTCGCCCATGCCGAAACAACGCCGCGGCTGGCCCTGCTGATTGATGATCTGGGCTACAACCTGGAACGTGGCCGCCAAGCCCTGGCACTGCCAGGCCCTATCAGTGTCGCCGTGCTGCCGTTCACGCCGCACGCGCAACGCCTGGCGGCCGAGGCCGATGCCGCCGGGCTGGATGTGCTGATTCATCAACCCATGGCGGGCAAGGGTCCCGGCCCCACTTCCGCTGGCGAGCTGCACGCGGCCATGGATGAGGCAAGTTTTCGTGCCCAGGTGCGTGACGCCATCGCCAGCCTGCCCCAGGCCAGCGGCCTGAATAATCACCAGGGCAGCAGTCTCACCAGCGATGCCCAGGCCATGACCTGGCTGATGCAGGAGTTGGCGGCCCAGGGGCTGTTTTTTCTGGACAGTCGCACCAGCCCGGCCAGCGTGGCGCTGCGCACCGCCCGGCAACAGGCGCTGCCGGCCCTGGGCCGGGATGTGTTTTTGGATCATGTACCGGAACCCGCCGCCATGCAGCGCCAGCTGAACCATGCCCTGGCAGTGGCCGGGCGCCAGGGCAAGGCGGTACTGATTGCGCACCCCTACCCGGAAACCCTGGCCTTCCTGCAGCAGGCGCTGCCGGAACTACTGGCCCAGGGCCAAGTGGAGTTGGTGGGTCTACAGGCGCTGCTGATGCCTATGCCAACGGCATTCTCGGATGACGTCGCGGTATCCTCAGAGCAAGCCGCGGCGCTCTCAGAGCACACCCTTGGTGGACGGGGTGGTGCCGACAGCGCGGGGATCCAGGCTCACTGCCATGCGCAGGGCACGACCGAAGGCCTTGAAAATGGTTTCTGCCTGATGGTGGGCGTTCACACCCCGCAGGTTGTCGATGTGCAGCGTCACTTGCGCGTGATTGACGAAACCCTGAAAGAATTCACGCAGCAGGTCCACATCAAACCCCCCAATCAGCGGCCTGGTGTAGTCCACCTCGTACACCAGCCCGGGCCGACCGGAAAAATCGATCACCACCCTTGAGAGCGCCTCATCCAGGGGCACATAGGCATGGCCGTAACGGGTGATGCCTTTTTTGTCCCCCACGGCCTTGGCCAGGGCCTGACCCACAGTAATCCCCACATCCTCCACTGTGTGGTGGGCATCGATGTGCAGATCACCTTTGGCGCTGACCCTTAGATCCAACAGTCCGTGCCGCGCCACCTGATCCAGCATGTGCTCCAGAAAGGGCACCCCGGTATCAAACTGGCCCTGGCCGCTGCCATCCAGGTTGATGCTCACCTGGATCTGGGTTTCCAGGGTATCTCTGCTCAGGCTTGCCGTGCGTGCGCTCATATCAGGGTGCCGTGATCCAAAGGCGGCATTATAGCCGTTCCAGCAAACTGCCGTAGGGCAGAAAGCGGTTGTCGGAGTGGCGGCGGATCCAGGCCAGCAATTCGTTGGGCCAGGCCTCCCGGGCTTTGAGCTCTGCCGCCAGGGCAATCACTGGTGAGCGAGCGCCCACTTTGCAACCTGGCAGCTGCATTTCTGCCAGGGTCAGCAGCTTGATCAGCGCCACCAGGCTGGCGGCGTCCAGCTGTCCCGCCTGGGCACGCCAGTCCGCCTTGGGCAACTGCATCAGCGCCGCCAACTGCGCCTGGCTGGCGGCCGGCAATGCCAAGTCGGCTGCGGCTTCCAATGCTGTGGTATCCACCTGGGCCAGCAACTGTTGCAGCGTGGCGGTGCTGAGCGCCGCCGCGCCAGGTTGCCAACTGCCGACTTGCGTCATGCGCTGTCTCCACATCTGTGCTTGTTGCGATGCTACCAGATCCCCGGGCACGCGCAGCGGCGCAACCGGTCAGATACACTGTGCGGCGCACCAGCGATCAACCGGAGATGGACATCATGCGTAAGTTTTTGTTGTTTCTGCTGCTGACGGTGGTGGTGCTGGTAGCCACACTCTGGTGGCTGCTGGGCGACCCCAACAGGTTCAAGGCACCGGTCACCGACTTGATTCAGCAGGAAGTGGGCCTCTGGGTGGCCCTGGACGGTGACCTGGGCTGGCGCCTGTGGCCACCCGTGCAACTGGTGGTCAACGATGTCCGCCTGGATTGGACCCCGGAACATCCGGAACCTCTGGCACAGATTGGCCGCGCGCAACTGGATGTGAGCCTGTGGTCACTGCTCACCGGTGAACGGCGTTTGGTGGTGAACGGCCTGCGTATCGAAGATCTGCATGCCAATCTGGTGCAGGTGGGTGACAGTAACAACTGGATGCCGCCCAGCTCAGCGGTAACTCCGCCAGTTACCACCAGCGACACCCGGGACAGCACAGCAACACCCGGCGATGCCTGGCTGGTGGAAAGTATTGCGGTGGAGAATGCCCGCATCCGCTATCTGGCCGATGGCGAAGAAACCCTGGTGGCACTGCGCTATCTGCGCCTGGGCAACATTGCTCCCGGCCGGGAAATGCCACTGCGCAGCGAACTCAGTCTCAGCAGCGCCGATGAACAGATCGATCTGGCCCTGGAAGCCCGGGTCAGTTTCGACGCCGCCTTTGAACAGATTCAACTGCACGCGCTGCAAGCCAGCGGCCAGCTGGCCAGCATGAACCTGCCTTTCGCACTGGAGTTGCAGGGCGCCCTGGACTTGGCGGCAGACAGCCTGAACATTTCAGCGGCCCAGTGGCAGGCTGCCGATGCCAGCGGCAGCCTCCAGCTCAGGGTGGAGGCTCTGAGCACAACACCCCAGGTGCGCGGGCACCTGCAATTGCCCCTGCAACGGCCCAGTGCCCTGCTGGCGCTACTGGAACTGGATGAGCTGGCCGAGCAACTGGCGCTGGATGTGCATGTGGCGTATCAGGACGATGACCTGCGCTTGAATCCCCTACGTGCCCAACTGGATGACAGTCGCGTCAGCGGCGAGGCGCGGTTGCGCCTGGCGCAGCGCCCGCCGGCTGCGCCCATGCTGCTGGATTTCAATCTTGAGGTTGATCGCTTTGTGATCCCGGAAACCGAAACCACAGCGCTACACCTGGGCGCACCTGGTCCGGTGGGGCTGATGGCCAGTACCAGTGTGCAACTGGATCCGGCGGATCTGCCGCTGCTGCCCCTGGATACCCTGGCGGAATTGGATTGGCAGGGGCAGGCGCGCATAGGCGAGCTGGTGTACGCCGGCGCCAGCTTCCCGGATGTGCAGCTGCGCACCCACAAACGCAATCAGCAGATTCAGGCCCAGGTGCAACTGCCGGACTTCTTCGGTGGCAGTGCCAATACGGAACTGGCCATCGATCTGCGCGGCAGCGAGCCCGCCTGGCACGTCAAACCCAATTTGCAGGACGTGCAAAGCCAACGCTTATTGACCTGGCTGGATCAGGATCTGGATTTCATCGCCCTGTTGCTGGCCAATTCCGAACTGCGCATGCGTGGCAACAGCGAGCGTGCACTGATCCAATCCATGCAGGGCGGTGCCAGCTTTGATGGTGGTCAGGGTTTACTGAGTATTCTGCCGTTGAAGGAACAGGTCTTGGCCATCGCCAGCCTGGCCGGCAGTACTGAGCGCGTGGAGAGTTGGCCGGACCGATTGAATTACCAACGTCTGCGCGGTGACTGGCGTGTGAACGGCAACCGCCAGGAAGTGGACATGGTGCTGGATAACATGCAACTGCGCTTGCGCGGCGACTATGATTTGCTCAGCGATGCCATGGATATGCGTTTGGAACTCACCATTGTGGATGATCCCAACCTGCGTCCACTGCGCATCAACGAGCGTCTGGTGGGCGTGCCTTTACCCATTCGCTGTCGTGGCCTGCTGAGCGCACCCAGCTGTCGACCGGATGCGGATGCCGTGCGCGATCTGCTGCGTACCGCGCTGCGGGACGAAGCCGAGGAGCAAGTGCAGCAACGTCTGCAGGACGCCATAGAGCGCAAGCTCAGCGACGATGCCCGCGACTCTGCCCAGGAATTACTGCGTAGTTTGCGCCGCCGCTGATGCCCAGGGATTGGTTTGCGCGCCAGGTACTGGACTGGTTTGCCCATGCCGGGCGCAAGGATTTGCCCTGGCAGCAACCGGCTACGCCTTATCGGGTCTGGGTCTCCGAGATCATGCTGCAGCAAACCCAAGTGGCCACAGTGCTGCCGTACTTTGCGCGGTTTATGCAACGTTTTCCGGATCCCGCCAGTCTCGCTGCGGCGCCCCTGGATGCGGTACTGCATCTGTGGACCGGACTGGGCTACTACGCCCGGGCGCGCAATCTGCATAAGACGGCCCAGCAACTGGTGGCCGAACACCAGGGTCGGCTGCCGGCAGATTTGGCGGCGCTGGAGGCACTGCCCGGTATTGGCCGCTCCACCGCCGGCGCCATCCTGAGTTTGGGACATGGCCAACGTGCCAGCATCCTGGATGGCAACGTCAAACGGGTGCTGGCGCGCTTTCATGCCCTGCCCGGTCATGCCGGCCAAAGCGCCTGGAGCCACCAGCTCTGGCACTTGGCCGAGGCGCACACCCCCGCTGCCAAAACCTGCGCCGCCTATAACCAGGCCATGATGGATCTCGGCGCGCTGGTCTGTACCCGCAGCAGGCCCAGCTGCACCCAGTGTCCGTTGGCTGCCCGTTGTCAGGCCTATCAAACCGGGCAGGTGGCGCGCTTTCCCAATCCCAAACCCCGCAAGACCCTGCCGCTGCGCCAGGCGCGGATGTTTTTGCTGCGCCATCCCCGGCATGGATTGCTGCTGGAGCAGCGCCCGGCCACCGGTCTCTG
>JBJHDG010000074.1:0-9811 GCA_050486425.1 Pseudomonadales bacterium
TCGGGCTGTACTCGGCCGAGGCCCTGGGTGGCCTCCTCGCCGGCGCCCTGGTCACCGGTTTCCTTCTGGCCATCTTCATGGCCAACGCCGGTGGCGCCTGGGATAACGCCAAGAAGTACATCGAGGACGGCAACTTCGGTGGCAAGGGTTCAGAGGCGCACAAGGCCGCGGTAACCGGGGACACCATCGGCGATCCCTACAAGGACACCGCTGGCCCTGCCATCAACCCGTTGATCAAGATTATCAACATTGTTGCCCTGCTGATCGTGGTGCTCATCTGAGGCAGCGCGGCCGGTGCGCCGGACGCTGTTCGGCGCACCGCAAGCTATCCAAACGCACCAATGGGTCCGCCTGGAACCTCAGGCGGACCCTGCGGCGGCCTGGGTAGCGGCCCCGGTAAGGGGGCTCAGTTTTGTCGAACAATTGGCATTAGGAATTGGTTCACGGATTGTTCATATTGCCTCCACTTTCCCTTCATTTTCTGGTTTGACCCCTGTATAGTCCTCGCCAATGGGGCATCTTCGGACCCACCATCAGCCTGCGAGGCCACAGCAGCGATGCAACTTCAGCGTACTCTTCGGAAATCAGTTCACGCGATTGGCATAGGTGTGCATTCCGGGAAGAAAGTCCGGATGACGTTGCGGCCCGCAGCGGCTGGCACCGGTATCGTTTTCGTACGCACGGATCTCTCGCCGGCAGTGCGCATTCCAGCCCAGGCGGCACTGGTCTCCGATACCTTCCTCTCCACCAGCATCGGTCAGGGTGACGTACGCATCTCCACCGTAGAACATTTGATGTCGGCGCTTTGGGGCCTGGGCATCGACAATCTGGTGGTGGAGTTGCAGGGCGAAGAGGTGCCGATTCTGGATGGTAGTGCGGCGCCCTTTATCTACCTGATCCAGAGTGCCGGCATCAAGGAATTGGCGGCACCGAAACAATTTATTCGTATCAAGAAAAAGATTGCGGTCACGCAAGGGGATGCTGTTGCTGTTTTGACGCCTTATCGGGGCTTCAAGGCTGCCTACAGCTTTGTTGCCGATCATCGGGTGTATAACCAATATCCAAAACGCGCCGAGATCGACTTTGGGGTTACCTCCTATGTGGAGCAGGTCAGCCGTGCCCGCTCCTTTGGTTTGGTGCGCGAATTGGAACAGGCCCAGGCCATCAACAAGTGTCTGGGTTCCAGCCTGGATAATGCGGTGGGCATCGATGATGAAGCCGTGATGAATCCGGATGGTCTGCGCTATCAGGATGAATTCGTGAAGCACAAAATCCTGGACGCCATCGGCGATCTGTATCTGCTGGGCAAGCCTATTCTCGGGGCCTTTGACGGTTACAAATCAGGTCATGGTTTGAACAATCAGTTGGCGCGGGCCGTGCTTGCCTGTGCCGATGCCTGGGAGCTGGTGACGGCATCCCGGGATCCTCTGGCGGGTCGCAGCACCAAACCACAGCTGCAGCCAGTCGCCGCCGTACAGCTGTCCTAGCGCAGGCATTGCAGCAGCAAGCACGCGGGCACTCAGCCCGCGCTATGCTGTTTCGGCTGCTTAGCTCCGTACTATATTTCCATTCACCAAGCCAGGCAGTGGCTCGAACGCCGTGAGGCTATCGCGCATATTCACGGTACCCAGACCGTGATTGGGGAACAGAATGGGGAACTGATCCTGGGCACCGTGCAATGCCATGTAGTTCTGGATTACGGTTTGCACCAGCAAGTTGACGTTATTCGCTGCCGGCGATGAGGCCGTTTCCACCGAGCCATCCGGACGCATAAAGCCGATCTGGCGATGCCGTTCCGGACCCAGGCCTGAACTCAGCAATGCCGGGCGGCCGGCAGGGTTGTAAACCAGGAAGAAGGAGGCGGCGGTCTGCTGGCTGTCGCCTGTCCATACGCCTTTGCCGCGACCCAGCGGCGAGTTATCGATCATGCCGTTACTGAACAGTGAGCCGTCTGAACACACATAGAGCATCAGCGGTACGCCTACCCGGGCGGCGTATTCCAGACAGGCGCCCATGCAACGTCCCGCACGCAGATCCCGGGTTTCGCCGGTGGCGCGCTCGCCCGTGTGGTAATCATAGCCGCCCATGGTGATGGTGCCGGCGCCGGCATTGCCATCAATGACCAATTTCATCACAGACGCGGTTTTACGGAACTCAGCATCCGAGTTGAACTCGGCCTGAGTGAAGATGCCGTCGGCACCGACGATACGGGGATCTGTTGCCGGATTCAGTGCACCGGGATCACCGAAGTCCTCGGCAATGTTGGCGCTGTTGAGATAGCCGCAGCGCACCAGATCCTTGATCAGCTGATCCCGCTCAACCCGGGTATCAACGTTGGGGTTTTCCAGTTTGGCCTTGCTGATCCGATAGACAGATTCCAGCACCAGTACGGCTTCGCTGGGGGTCAGCAGATTTACCAGATCCCCGACATCCACCAAGCCGGTGACGTCGCTGGGCCGATCCACCTTGGTGGGGCGCAGACTGGGATCGATGAGCGCTGCCGGCGCCAAAGAGTTACCACCGGAAACCGAGTTCACCGAACCAATGAGCGACAACAGGCGGCCGCTGGCGCCAGCCCGGGCAATACCATACATGGGGTTATGTGGATTGTTGCCGGTATCGTTCTCCGAGCGTGCAGGAATAATGGCACCCTCGATATTGTCCCAATGCGCCTCATTCACCCGCTCCTGAATACCGGCCAGCATACGGCTGTCGGCATGGAATCTCAGGCCCAGTGAGTCATCCACAAAGTCAGGGTTATTGGGCAGCATATCGCCGGGCAGGCCCTGCATGCTGTAACCCTGGGTGGAGAGAAAATCCAGCTGGCCGCCTTGACGTCCAATCAGGGGGTTGGAGCCTGCCATGCTGGCACCGCCGGCCAGATCAAAGCAGATAAAGGGGATTTGGTTGCCGCCTTCACCGATCAGGCTGCAAATCTCGCTGAGTAGGCCTTTATCCGCCTCGAGATCTGCCGAGAGTCCCCAGGCCATGGAGGGATTGGCCAGGTTCAGCAGGGTGCTGGACAACAGGGTGCCACTGCCGGCCAGGAAGCCCTGGGCGATGAATTCCCGTCTGGTGCGCGGGCGTTTGTGGCTGGCATGGCACAGGGGCGCATCCAGCGGCAGGGCGGGGCTGAGTTTGCTGATGTGTCGGCGTCTGCTCATAAGAGAATCCTTTAACGCACCTTACTGCAACAGGAGAGGGGCACTGCCCAGGACGGCGGCACAGGCAGCCTTGACCATGATTTGGGTACGGGCAGCCGTGGCGCAGCTGCTGGCACAGTTATCTACCAGCTCATCCAACAGCTGGTTCACGTAACCACGCACCTGGGCATCTTCGGGCTGATTGGGAATCACGTTGCCCACCATGCGCAGCATGAGGGTATCTACCAGGGCGTCCCTGCCAGCAGCATTCAATGCGGTAGCCGGTGCGGCACCAAAATTCACGTCGGGGAAGTATTCCGTGCGTGAGATGTCGCCTTGGTTGTCCACCAGCACACTGCAATACTCGATGGCCAGCTGGGTTATACCCATCTGGTGCGAGGCCAGGAATGCTTCCATATCAGGTACCGCTGGCAGTTGCTGGCGCACATTGCCAAAGGTGGCCATGACCCTGCCGTTGGTTTTTGGCACGCCGGTAAGCGCCGACATGGTGGCGTTGATGGCATCAAAGGTGCGCACCCCGACATGTGACGGGCAGGCGGCGCCGGTACAATCTTCTGGCGCTGCTGGTGTCGGCAGCACCGGCTCCAGCCGCACATGGCTGGACGCGCCCAGCTGCTCGAAGGTCAGGAAGAACTCATCCAGCATGGGGCCGTTCTCCAACCCAATCACGGTGCCCAGGCGCGACAGCCACTGCCGCCCTTCATCCGCGTAGTCGGCATCGTTGAGCAGCAGATCCAGGTTCACATAGGCCTGACCCACGGCCGCTTCCCGGCCATTGATACCAATGCGCATGCCTTGCAGGGGAATGTTGCCGATGGGGTCTTCCGCATCGAGCACCACAAAGAAGGGGGCATTGAACAGGTAGCTGTAGGAATCGAACTGGCTGACTTCAAAAACCACATAGGCGTCTTCAATGCCGATGTGATTGGAAATGTTGAAGAGCAGGAAGAACTTCTGGCCCACACCCACTTCGAAATTTTCCAGAATCTGCTGTGCGTTCAGGGCTCGGTTGTGAATGGCCAAGAGGCGGATTTGACCCGCCCAGCCCACATCGCCGGCACCGCCAGGGGCGTCACCCAGCACCAGGGCATAGTTGTTTTCCCAGTTGTTCAGCAGACCACCGGCCACCGGATCCATCACATCCACCAGCTCGCCATTCACATAAATACGGCGGCCATTGGCCGGATCGAACGTAACTACCACATGCTGCAGGGTGGCCTGCAGCACATCATCACCATCAGGCGTGGATAGCGCCGGTACACCACCCCCATTGTCAGTGGTGGAACTCCGATGAAGGAAATCATAGTTGTACAGGGTTTGCGCCAACATAAAGTTGCGGGTGTCCAGACCGCCGGCATAGCTGACAATGGGGGCTGGCCCATCCTGGGTGACATTACCCGGCGCCACCCAAATTTCCACGCTGTACTCGCCGGTGGCGCGGATCAAGTCATGTAATTTGCGACTGCTTACAGTGCCACCTGACCAGCGATCGTTGGTGGCTATATTGATGCCCCAGCCACCCACCCAGCGCTCGGATTCCGGCATGCTGCCTTGAAAACTGAGATTCAATGCCGGCTCCACCCCGCTGGTGTCGAAGGCCTGGCTGCCGGTGCCCTCTTTGAATTCGTACAGGGCGATAACGTTGCCATCGTGTCGTCCACCAATGGAAGCCACAATGCCGTCTACCAAGCTCAGGGCGCGGCTGGTGACCAGATCCGGATCGATGTCAGTGGGTGTTAGCGCCGCCGCCATAGCTGCAATGGCGGCTTCCATCTCGGCAGCATTGTCAGCGCAGTTGTCCCAGCAGTTATGAAATTCTGCCCCTAAGCGGGCAACGTAACGGGATTGCTCTGGATTATCCAGATTGATGCGCTGCAGCGATGCCAGATACGACGCCTGCACATCAGCCACGGCAAAGAAAGGCGCAATGGCCGGTGAGGCCGCTGGCACATGACAGCCACTGCAGTATTCCGTCAGCAGATCATGCACCGGACCAAACTCTGCGGGTGCGAACGCCGGAAACGCCAGGCTGGCACCGGGATCGCGCAAAGGTGGCGCCGTGAGCTGGATTTCGGTGCCGCTGCCGGAACCTTCACCAGCCCAGTTGCTGATATAGGTCTCGATAATGTCGCCGCAAGCCTGGTTGCTGGTCAGCCAACAGTGATGGCCATTGCGTACTTGCTGTACCAGCAGCGAGCTGCCGGGATCACTAAGATCTACTAACTGGGTGGCCACGGCGTATGCCAGATTAACGTCATCCGTACGCACGAATCTGGGATTGCCATCAATATGGCAGCTGCCACATCTGTTGTTGGCAACCAGGTTGTCCCAGACATGGATTCGAAAGCGCTGCACATCTTCCGTCTGCGGCGCAGGGCCGGTGTAATTGCTGAAGGAAGGGGGGGCCGTGGATGGGTTGGCACTGGTGCTGGCACCGCTGCCGCTACCGCAGCCGTTTATCAGCAACATGGCAGCACCGAGCAATAACGCCCGACTACGCCAGCCCAGACTCAGAGAAATTGGATTGAAGGCAATCATGGCAGGTTTCCAGCGTTATTGGGTGGCGCAGAAGTACGCGGCTTCGGCAAAAATCTGCTTCAGGTCGTAGCCGTTGTTCTGGAACTGGTCGGTCATGAGCGCCAATTGATCCCGGTCCCCCTCGGCCACCGGGTCACGCAGGCACTGGCTGCGAAATACCTTGGTCACCTGGCAGCTGGCGAAGGCCCGGCTGTTGGCCAGTTCCTCGCCCAGCGATTTGGCGCCATAACCTGTGCCCGGCAGGCTGGGGTCCCAACCCAGATGGGCATTGGGGCCGTTACGCCAATAGTTGTCCCAACGGTCATCGGCGGTGATAAAGCCATGGGGGAAGGTGTTGGCATTGATCAGGTATTTGGGCCGTACACGATTGCCATTACGGGGATCTGTTTGCCCGAGGTCGTTGTATCTGATGCTGGCACCAGCACCATCGGGATCTATCTCACCACCATTAACCTGATAAAAGTCGTAATAGGCAAAGGCCTGGGCCAGGGGATCCATGCCGGCATGACAGGTGACGCAGTTATTTAGAAATACCCGGCTGTCGCCACCCGGACTGCGGGACACATCCTGGCGGATACGGTCGGCAGGTCGGGTGCCGTCCTGCAGCTCTTCCAAGTCGTGGCACAGATGGTTGAGCAAGGTGAAGCGCAGCATGGCCCTGTTGGTACCCAGGTAGAAGAACGCCTGGGCCGCCGCCCTGGTGGTCATCACGCCTGCGGTAGCGGCTTGGGGCAGGCCGCCGGGCTGGCTGCTTTGGGTGGTTCGTATCAGCAAGACGTCGTTGGAAAGGTCAATTGCGCGCTGTTCCAGGTCGGCGTAGTGGGCGTTGCTGGTGGCGGAGTAGGCCGGCCCACCGGCAGCACCTACGTATAAGATGTCATCGTAAAGAATGCGACGAAAATCCAGATCATCCCGCACCACGCCAATCACGGTAGCGGTGTAGTCATTCAAGGGGGCGAAGACCGACATATCCCTGTTGGTCCAGGGCGTGGCAAAGTTTTTCAGGGTGACCCGATAGAAATCCGGGTGCGCCAAGGCCTCCTCGGCGATGACCATGGGGTCAGTCACCCCATCCTGAATCCGCTCGGCCATAGCGGTCACTGTCACCTGATCCGGTGGCACGCCCGTCAGACGATCATGGATCTGTTTGGCTTGATCAAAAGGGTCTGCCTGCAGGCTCAGGGGCAGCAGCGCCAGCAGGGTCACTAGCAATCGGGGGAGGGCGTTTCTGGATCCACCTTTGGGCTGACAAGGAGCAACATGCGACGGGCCCGATAACGCAGTCAGGCAAAAGCTGGGGTGCATTGTGTGAAACTCCTGCATCGCCGAAAATATAAGGGGCCGAAAATGAAAGGCCTGCGATTCGTCAAGAATCCTGTAAAGTGTGCGCACCTGCTGTGACCTGCTGCGCTTTTATAGTTTTAGTGACCGTAAGCCCGGCATTGGTCCGGGTTGCGCCTGTGAGGTCCTTCACAGAGGGCCTGTTCGGATTTGTGAACAGGTCATGGCGACAATGAGCGCTTGGGTCGCCATGCTATGCAGCAGCAGGTGCTTGATGGATAGCAAGCATACAGGGATCAACGCCCAGGTCCAGACCCTGGGGCTTAGATGGCTACACGCACTTGAGCGGCTGAAAATCACATGATCGGGTATTTATCAGGCTCAGAAAAATATTTGGCCGGGTCTATTTTTGTCTCGGTCCTGTTGCTGTTGGCCGCCTGTGGGGAGCGCGGGCCGGGTAATCGGCAGCAGCCGGATCCAGCGGTGGTGGATTATCCCCTGGTCTATGTGACCAGGCCTCAGGTGCTGCTGGATGAGGATGGCGATCCGCTGCCGGCAGAGCCCATCAATACCCGTGAACCTGCTGCATTTCGTCCCGGTGCCCAACTATGGCTGAGGGATCGGGCCTCGCCCAGTGCTTCCGCCCGACTCCTGACCGGCGGGTTGTTCGATACCAGCGAAGGTGGTTACGACATCAAGGACCTTGCGGTTTCCTTTGATGGTCGGCGCCTGGCCTTTGCCATGCGGGCACCTGAGGATCCGGATTTGGAGGATGATGAGCAGCCCACCTGGAACATCTGGCTCTATGATCGCGGCGACCGCAGCCTGCGCCGGGTCATCGGCTCGGATCTGATCGCCGAGGCGGGGCAGGACATTGCACCCGCGTTCCTGCCGGACGGCCGTATCCTGTTTTCCTCCACCCGCCAGCGGGATGCCATGGCGGTGTTGCTGGACGAGGGCAAACCCCAGTTCCCGGCCTTGGATGAGAGCCGCAATGTGCACGCCTTTGCGCTGCATGTCATGGATGAAGATGGCGCTAACATCCGCCAGCTGAGTTTCAACCAGAGTCATGACCTGGACCCCCAGGTGTTGGCGGATGGCCGGGTGGTGTACAGCCGCTGGGACAATGCCGGGCCGCGCAACCGCTTTGCCCTCTACAGTCTGGACCCCCATGGCTATGGCCAGGCGCTGTTGTATGGGGTGCACAGTCAGGACACCGGACCTGATGGTGAGCTTATCGATTTTGTGAAGCCGCAGCTGTTGCCCGATGGCCGCCTGCTGGTGTTTCAGCGTAACCGCACACCCCAGACCCATTTGGGACTGGTGCCGGTGGTGATCGATGCGGCCAACTACACGGATATTTTCACCCCCACCTTTGCCAACAGCAGTTTGCTGGCGCCCGGCCAGGAGTTTCTGATACCGGCTGTACTCAGCACTGGGCCGGAACCGCGTATGCGCGGGCGCTTTGCCAGCCTGTATCCGCTGGCCGATGGCAGTGGGCGCTACCTGGGCGCCTGGAGTGCCTGTTTATTGCGTCGTTTGGATGCCACAGATCCAGAGGTGGCGGAGTCCTGTACCTTGGATGCCATTGCCAGCGGCGACTACGAAGAAGTCAGGCCGCTGTATGGGCTCTGGATGTTCAGCCCCAACCTGGATGCGCAGTTGCCGCTGGTGCTGCCCAGCCCCCAGGCCATGGTAGTGGAAGCCACAATTATGGAGCCCAGGCCGGCACCACCCTTTTGGCCAACACCCGTGCCTGGCATAGATCTGCCCCTGGATTTGGTAGAAGCGGGCACCGGGTTGCTGGATATCCGCAGCGTCTATGATTTTGCCGGTTTGGCGCAGCAGAACCTGCCAGCGCTGAGTGACCCGGCATTGACCCATGCCGATGAGCGTCCGGCACGCTTTCTGCGCCTGCTGAAACCCGTTTCCCTGCCGGATGATGACCTGGTGGATCTGCCAGCAACGGCCTTTGGCGCGAGTACGGCGAACCTGATGCGGGAAATCATCGGCTATGCCGAAATTCACCCGGATGGTTCGGTGCTGGTTCAGGTGCCTGCCAACGTGGCTTTTGCCATTGAAATCCTGAACGCCCAGGGACGCCGCGCCAGCGCCCGGCATCAGCAGTGGTTGCAGGTAAGGCCCGGCGAGCATCTCCAGTGCAATGGTTGCCATACCGCCACCAGCACTGCGCCCCATGGCCGGCTGGATGCCGAGGCGCCCTCGGCGAACCCGGGTGCACCCAGTGATGGCTATGTTTTTCCGAATAACCGGCCGGAGATCTGGGCGGATAGCGGTGAAACCATGGCCCAGGCCTGGGCCCGCTACTATGCCAACCTGGACCTCACGGAGAACTTCGGCGAGCGCTATCCGCGCCCGCTGCTGAATATCGAGTTTACGGATACCTGGGCGGATGACAGCCAGCCGGACGTGACCCTGGGCACAACGCTGAGTTACCGTTACCAGGATCTGCAAACCGAGCCGCCGGTGAGTGATCTCTGTTTAACCCAGTGGCATGCCTTCTGTCGTATTCGTATCCATTATGAGGATCATATTCATCCGCTGTGGAATCTGCCCCGACCCGAATTTGATATGGATGAGATGGAGGTTGCGGACCATCGTTGTACCAGTTGCCATGCGCCCACGGATGACATGGATCAACCCATGGTGCCAGCCCGGAGTCTGGATTTGACCGATGGAATTTCACCGGTACAGGCTGCCCACTTCCACAGCTACCGGCAGTTGCTGTTTACGCGTAATCGGCTGGTGTTGGAAGAAGGCGTGCTGATCCCTGAGCAGGTTATCATTGGGAACGAAGTGGATGACGA
>JBJHDG010000075.1:0-9773 GCA_050486425.1 Pseudomonadales bacterium
CTGCCAAGCATCCGCAGCTGGAGGCCCTGTTCCGGGAGCTCGTCAACGCCTTGGCGCGGATGGGCATCTAACTACAGCTGATCAGTCGGCTTTGCTGCGAACGATCAGGTTACGTACCAGGCGGCCCAGAATCAGCATAGCCGCCAATGCCAGCAGCGGCATCAGGTGCCAGATATCCAATGCCACCTCACCTTCCCCGGCCTCAATCAGTGCATGAATGGCACTGGTATAGAGCGCCAACTTCAATCCCAGGCCGATCAACGCCGCCAGGAGAAATCCGGTCAGCGGCAGCGCCAGCACGCCGCCCGTGTAGTTCAGTATTGCCAGCGGAAAGCCGGGCAGCAGGCGCAAGGCGCATTGGGTAAAGACATCGGAATTGCGTTTCAGGATATTGAATGCGGGTTTGTCACTGATAGCGCGTCTGGCGGTATCACCCAGCCAGTGGGAGAATCCATAGCCACCCAGCGCGCCCAGCATACTGCCGCTCAGCAATACCAGGGTGGCGGGCAATGGTGTCATGAAAGGGGCCACCAGCCACAGCATCAAACTGCCCGGTAGCGCGAAGGTGAACAGCAGCGCCTGGGTGAGGATCAGCGCAATGATGGTCAGTGGATGCTGCACCAGCGCCTCACCGCGTGCCAGCAGCCGTTCCATATCAATGGGCGCAAACCAAACGACGGCCGCGCCCGCGGTCAGTATCAGCGCCAGGAGTGCGCCGCGCCAATGCTGGCGCAGGAAATTCCACATGAGCGTTCTCAACCCTAACGGGGACAGGTAATCTGCCCAGTTTCCGAGCAGGGGTCAAATACGTGGCGCAACTTTCACTCCAGGCCCAATGCGCGTTGCTGTGCGGGCGTGACGACTGGCAGGTCGTCTTGAGTGCGCACCAGGATCTGAGCCCCCAGCAATTTGCGCTCAAGGCGCGACTGCCAGCTGCGCTGGATCAGCCAGCGTTGCGTACGGCGCTGGCCGAGCAGTTGCACTGCTATCCACTGGCAGCGGCGAAATTTCCGCGTACCCATCAACTCGGCATGATCTATACCCGTACCGCCTTGGCTCAGGCCAGCCATGGTGCGCTTTGGCATTGGCGCCAGCAGCTGGCGCAGCAGGCGCCGCTACCCGGGGGACAACGTGCTGACCTGACGGGTGGTTTGGGCATGGACAGTTGGATGTTGGCAGTCCCTGGCGCACACCTGAATTACGTGGAGCAGGATGCGGATCTGGCACGTATCGCCGCTCACAATCATGCGTTACTGGGCGCCGCCAGCATCAGTCATCATCAGTCCACGGCCGAGCAATGGCTGCAGCGGGCACCGCCATTGACGCAAATTTTTCTCGATCCTGCCCGGCGTGATGACCAAGGTAAGCGGCTGCTGCGGCTGGAAGACTGTGAACCCAACGTGCTGGCGCTGTTGCCGCAATTGCGGCGGGCAGCGCCCGAGGTGCTGGTCAAGTTATCGCCGGCCTTGGATTTGTCCCTGGCCATGCGCCAGCTGCAGCCGAGCCGTATCAGTGTGGTATCCCTGGACGGGGAGGTGAAGGAGTTGCTGGCGCATTGTGGCTCGACGCCAGTATCCGAAGCGCACATCGACGCCTTGCTGCTGGATAAACAGGGCGCTGAACGCTATCGGCTCGCCGCGCCATGGCCAATGCGAACTGATGCACCAGTGGCAGTCGCTTGGCAGGAGTACCTGTTCGAGCCGGATCCAGCGCTGATCAAGGCACAGTTGGTACCACAGCTGGCGTCAGCACAGGAGCTGAGCATGTTGCGCGCGGAGCTTGTGTATCTCACCGGGGCCGCACCTGACGATAGTTTTCCCGGCCGGGTCTATCGCATTCAGGCGGTGATTCCCTGGCAGCGCAAGCAGGTGCAAAGGCATCTGAAGCATCAGGGTATCAGCAGGGTGCAGATTCATCGGCGGGATTTTCCGTTGGCGCCAGCCCAGTTATACCAGCAGCTGGGGCTCGCGGCAGGTGATCAGGCGGATCTGTTCTTTACCCGCACCACCCAGGCTGAGGTGTTGATCTGTCAACGCCTATTTTAATGGAGCTTGGCCTAGTGCCCGATGACCAGTGTCAGGGGTGCATCGGTCAGATAGGCAATCTCCTGCGCCAAATCCAGCTTGGCCAGCGGGTGTGCCGCCAGCCAGGCGTCTGGAATTTGTAAATACAGTGACTTGGCTTCGGCACGCAACTGCAGCACGGGTAAAGGCTCATCCGTGCGTGCCCGTTGCAGCAGCACTGCCAAGCGCAACAACAATGCCAGCCGCATCAAGGGCAGGCGCTCGGCATCTGGCAGCCAGTTGAAGTCTGCGGTGGGAAACTTGCGTCTATGGGCACGCACCAACAGCGCCAGGCGACGCTGATCACCGCGGGAAAAACCTGGCAGATCCATATGCTGTAGCAGATAGTCGCCGTGGCGATGGTATTGGTTATGGGCAATGTCCAACCCAATCTCATGGGTGCGCGCGGCCCATTCCAGCAGCTGGGCATACAGGGGATTCTGCAGCATCCAGTCGGTTTGTACCTGGATAAACAGCAGCGCGGCGGTATTGGCAACCCGTTCTGCCTGTGCTTGATCCACCTGATAGCGCCGCACCAGATCCTGAATGCTGTGATCGCGTACGTCCTCATGGGCCACGCGGCCGATCAGGTCGTACAGCAAACCCTCCCGTAGCGCACCTTGGGAGACTTCCATTTCTTTGATGCGCAGTTCGTGAAAGATGCCGCTGAGTACCGCCAGGCCGCCAGCAATGGTGGCAACCCGGTTCGGACTCAGCCCTGGCAGCTTGACCTTTTTCAGATCTTCGGCCGCAAGCAATGCGCTGCGCAGCTTATGCAGGGTACCCGGTTGGATATTGTCCTGGTTCCAGCCATTTTGTTGTCCGATCTCGTTGATGGCGAGAATGGTGCCGGATGCACCAATGGCGCTTTGCCAGCCCGCGTCGCGAAACCCCTTGGCCAGGGGCTCCAGCTCCTGGCGCGCGGCAAGAATGGCGGCATTGAAGGCGCTTTCTTTCAAAGCGCCGCTGGCGAAAAACCTGTCGGTGAGGCTGATGCAACCCATCTCCAGACTTTCCATCAACTGTGGGCGGAAGGGTGGCCCGATGATCAGTTCGGTGCTGCCGCCGCCAATATCCACCACCAGACGCTGCTGATCACTGCTCTGATGGCTGTAGCAGACGCCCATGAAAATCAGCCGGGCTTCTTCGCGGCCGGCAATGATTTCGATTTCATGGCCCAGCAGGGCCTGGGCCTTGTCGATAAATTCCGAACTATTTTCTGCACCCCGCAGGGTATTGGTGCCAACGATGCGAATTTGTGTGGGCGGAATACCTTTCAGGCGTTCACCGAATCGTGCCAAACAGTCCAGTGCCCGGGTCATGGCATCTGGTGTGATGTGGTTGTTGGCATCCAATCCGGCAGCCAAACGCACCATGTCCTTGAGTTTGTCGATAACATGGACCCGGCCCTCGCCCAAGCTGGCCACAACCAGATGAAAACTGTTGGAGCCCAGGTCCAATGCGGCAAACTGATTGCTCTGGTTGTTGCTGTTCATCAGACGACCCGCACAGACAGCTGAGGTGGCAGCGGACAATCCAGGCTGGCGGCAACTCCTTGTAGCAGTGCCCATTGGTCCTGGCTGACCTTGTTATCGGCCAGTGCCACTTCGGCACAGGCTTTCAGCAGGTTGGGTTTTGCCAGGGGATGCAGGCCGCGCAAGCTGTTCAAGGCTTTGCCGAGGCGGCTGAAGTTCTCATCCGTGCTGCTGATAAATGGCAGCGGGCTGGTCAATGCCAGTGTTGCCAGGCCGGCGGCATGCGCTTGCTGGGCATCACCATGACCTTTGCGCGCCAGTGCTGACAGCAGTTCATTGGCAGCATCTGCCAGCGGTGCAATCTCACGATGGGTAATTCGTGGCGGTTGCACGGTTTCAAAAAACGGTTTCAATTCCTTCACCAGCAGCCGATGTAATACCCATTCAAACAGATCAATGGACTTGTCAGCGCGGATCAGCGCTATACAAGTGCTGACAAACTGCTGGTATTGCGTACTGGATAGCCCCTTCAGGGCTGGCATAGCCATGGACAGCAGCAGCAGACGCTGGCTGGCAGATTGTGGCGCCAGCTCCGGCTGTAGTTTTGCCGTAGTACTTGCCATATTGGCATCGGGTGCAATGGCAACTTGAGACAGCTGCTCCCGCTGAATCTGCGAGTCGGTACTGAGCAGCATGGCATAGATCAGCGCGCAGGCGCTGTAGGTTTCATGGGCGGCATCAAGTAGCACCTGCGGTAGTTGCGCGAGCACAGTGCGCGTGCTGGCAACACTGTTGTCGTTCAGCGTTCCCACGGCTGCGGTGATCAAGGCAGGTGTTGTCAATGCGGTGGTGGTTGTGGCCGCAACCTGCTGGGGAGTCCCGGCCTGGTGGAGTGCCGAAATTGCTGCGCCTGATGATGTTGATGCGGGCGCGAGGTTGGCCGCAGCCAGTGGTGGGAATTTGCCATCCCAGCCTGGCTCCACCGCTAAAATGCGTTTTGGCAGCGGCGGGTGTGTGGCAAACAGGCTCTGCGCATGGCTGGTGATCGCTTGGCCGAAAAACAGATGCGCTGCTTCTTCTGCGTGCGTAGCCTCCAGGTGGGAACCCGCGGTATGCGCGCCTATCTTTTTCAATGCTCCCGCCATACCGGACGGATTGCGGGTGAACTGCACGGCGGCGGCATCCGCCAGATACTCCCGCTGTCGGCTGACGCCGGCCTTGATGAGCTTGCCAAAAAAGGTGCCGGCATAACCGATGATGATAAGGCCCACACCCAGCAACAGGATGCCGGCAGTACCGCTGCCACGCGAGTTGCTGCGGCTTACTCTGCCATACCGCATGCTGCGCAGCAGGCCGTAACCCACCAGGCCGATAAACAAGATGCCATGCAGGATGGCGATCAGATTCAGATTCAGGCGACTGTCACCGTTAAGAATATGACTGAATTCATGCCCGATCACGGCCTGCATTTCGTCTCTGGACAACAGGCGCATGGCACCTTGAGTGACGCCAATCACGGCATCATCGGGCGAGCGGCCAGCGGCAAAGGCGTTGATGCCCTGTTCCGGCAACAGATACACAGGAGGAACGGGCATGCCCGCTGCCAGCGCCATTTCCTCCACCAGATTCAAGAGGCGGCGTTCTTCCAACACTTGGGTACTTGCCGGAATCTGACGCCCACCCAGGGCTTCGGCAATGGTGCGACCACCAGCGCTCAGTGCGATGTATTTGTAGGCGCTGGCGCCAGCCACCATCAAAACCACGATGGTACTAATGGCCAGGCCGTGGGCATTGAAGCTGTGCCGCAGCATCTCACCCATACTGGGGTAGAGATGACTGCTGTGCAGACCCACCACCACCGCCACCAGCAGGTTGGTGAGCAGAATCAATCCCACCACGGCGGCGCAAAACAGGAGCACCAACCGCCAGGTCTTGCGTCTGGCGTTGTCCTGGGCTTGGACATAATCCATCGGGGTTAACCGATGGAAACCTTGGGCGCCTGCTGGATAGCGGCGCTGTCTTCAAACTGCAGCAGGGCGGCGTTCGGGCCATGACCGAACATGCCGGCAAACAACACTGGCGGGAACTGTTGCTTGTAGGTGTTATAGGCCATCACCTGATCGTTGTAGCCTTGGCGTGCAAAGGCCACGCGATTTTCGGTGCTGGTGAGTTCTTCACTGAGCTGGGCCATGTTCTGGTTCGCCTTCAGATCCGGATAGGCTTCCACCACCAGGTTCATGCGGCCCAGGGCGCCCATCAGACTGCTTTCCGCACTGCCCAGGGCACGAATGGCATCCGCGTTGGAGGGATCGGCCTTGGCAGCCTGCAACCCTGCCAGTGCCTGGTTGCGTGCCGCCACTACGGCTTCCAGCGTCTCGCGCTCGTGTTTGAGGTAGGCCCGGGCGGTCTCCACCAGGTTGGGAATCAGGTCGTAGCGACGCTTCAGCTGCACCTCGATCTGGGCAAAGCTGTTCATGTAACGGTTCTTCAAGGTCACCAGGCGGTTGTAGATATTGACCAGATAGATCAGCAGCACGACCAAAAGGCCGAGGAAAATCAAAGTACCTGTTTGCATGGCGGATTCCTGTGTTCCCAAAGCTTGATGAAAGCGCACTGGCTGGAGCGCCCGACGCAGGTAGGAGCTTAAAGAAAGCCGGCCGCCCAGGCGAGCCCGGCAGGCATTGGGCCATCTCCCGCATCTGCTATAGTCGGCGCTGACGATGGTCGGGCGTGCGGAATGGGCGTCAGGCCTGGATGATTTGCCGGGAGGTGGTGTACGCGATGCAGGACAATGCCATAGACAGCAGGGCCTTTCGGGACGTCTTGTCACAATTTTGTACCGGTGTGGTGGTGGTGACCGGCATGGACAACGGGGAGCCCGTGGGCTTTACCGTCCAGAGCTTTATGTCGTTGTCGCTGGCGCCACCCTTGGTGGCCGTTTGCCCGGCCAAGTCCAGTGGCAGCTGGCCGCGTATCCGGGCTGGTGGCAGTTTCAGCATCAACATCCTGGGGGCGGATCAGCAGGCGCTCTGTCAGGGCTTTGCGCGCGCCGGTGTCGACAAGTTCCAGGGCGTGTCCTGGACTGCTGGTGCTACTGGTGCACCTGTCCTCGCAGGCGTATTGGCGCATATTGACTGCCTGTTGCAGGCAGAGCACGACGCCGGTGACCACAGCATTGCCGTTGGCTTGGTACAGCACTTGGCGATTGCCGACCAGCACCGTTCACCGTTGCTGTTTTTTCGTGGCGCTTATGGTGAGTTTGTGCCCTCTCAAACTTCGTAGGCAGGATGAGCAATGACTAGCATGGATCGAGAGCAACGCGTTGAAGTGACCATTGCCAGTGTCAAGAAATCACTGCGTACCATCCTGGTGGGTGGCATGCTGGTAGCCTTGCCATTGTTTTTGTTGGTAAACCTGTTTCTTTGGCTGCTGGGGTGGTTGAAAGGCGCTCTGGCACCTATCGCCCGCTTTTATGTGTCGACCCTGGAGCTGGCGCCCTGGCTCAGTGACACCCTGGCCATTGCTACGGCGCTGGGTATCTGTTTCGCGCTGGGTCTGGTGGTTTCCACCCAGGTGGGTCACAAGGCTTTCAATTGGCTGGAGCAAAAAACCTTGCACCGCCTGCCAGGCTATTCCCCGATCAAGGAAGTGGTGGGTTATCTCGGGCGCAATGACCGCAACCCCTTCAGCCAGCCGGTGGTGGTCAGCGTAGCGCCTGATGTACGGATGGTGGGCTTTCTCACCGACGAGCAGGGCGAATTTTGCACCGTATTTGTACCCACCGGCCCCAACCCCACCACGGGACTCGTGATGCATATGCTGCGCGCCCAGGTGACGGCGCTCAACGCCACCAGTACCGAAGCCATGAAAACCATCCTGGCCTGCGGCGCCGGCGCCCAGCAGGTGCTGCAGCGCCCACCTTTGTAAGTCAGTTAGACCTATAAAAAATGGACCGGCGGTCATTCGACCACCGGTCCATTCTGCTTGCGCTAAGGCGTCTTAGAAGCTGGCGCTCAGCATCAACCAGGCTTTCTTGGTGTCGTCATGGATATCCTTGGCCTTGAAGCTGGCAGCAATCAGATCAGCACGCAGATGTTGGCCCAAATTGCGGCCCACGGCTGCGCTCCATTCGTTACCGTAATTGCCGCTGCCATCGCTGGGAGAGAAGTCGTGATACCTCAGCTCCAGCTGGAAGCCACTGACAGTCAACTGCGCTTTGGCATAGATGTCTTCCAGGCCGGCATCCGGTGTGTTGACAAACTTGTCGGTGCGGCCATTGAAGGCGTGTGCGGTGGCGAAGGGTGTGCGTAGGGCGCGGCCGGCATTGTCTTCGTCGCCGCCGAGATTCTCGTAGCCCACTTCAACCCGCCAGGGATCCTGTCCCAGGCCTACGCTGCCATGCAGATAGCGGGTGTTGAAGCTCGCTGGGTTATCCCCGGCGTCGGTTTGGTGCGCCGCTTCCAGTTGATAGTCCAGACGCAGATCCTGATTCAACTGAAACTTGCCAACCCAGCGTGCACCCAGGGTGCGCGTGGAAATCACGGGTGCAATTTCGCTGTCGATCAGATAGCCATAGGCGCTGAGACGGCCGATGTCGCCGAAACCGGTGGATACATGGCCCAGCCAGGTGCCGTCCTGTTGTTGCCGGCCCGCAGGCACGCGCTCGCCAAAGATGCGATTAACGCGATCCACGTAAATCAGTTGGGCATTGATGCCGCTGATATCCACGCCCAGGGCTACCGCATCAAAGGTTTGTTCGTTTTGGCGCCAGCCAACGGCGCCGACGAAACGTTGATTATCCAGCAGTATCCGCTGCCGTCCCAACTTCACTTGGGTGTAGGGGATACCCTTGTAGGTGACGTAGGCCTGATTCAGTTCAGTGCCTTTGGGGTCGGCCACCACCGGATATTGCGTGCGATTGGGCGTGTTGCCCTCTCCGGCGTTGAAGTCGCGCCAGATGACCTCACGAATGTCGTCCGCTTCCAGCAGGAACGAGAAATCCAGGTAGCTGCCCGATTGATAGCTGATCCGGGTGCGCAAGGTGGATGCCCTGGCATGTTCGCTGAACGCATCCTGGTCCACAAACTCGAATCTGTATCTGAAAGCCAGCGTGGTTTTGGCATTGCTGAAAAGATCCAGATAGCCTGCCGGTTGCCCATCCGCCAATGCCGCAGGTGCGGCAACGCCCAGTAGCAGTGCCAAACCCAATGTTGGCACCAATGGGCGACCGGAAGTTGCTGCTTTACTCCATCCCATCGTGATGACTCCTTGTGAATAGCTGCTGTTTTTGCCTGATCTGTGCAGGAACCTGTCGAGCATACGCCATTTGTCCTGTCACTGCGGCCGTGGATACTACGCAGCGCGCGATTGACAATGCGCAACAGCCAGCAGGTGGCGGCGGCGTTTGCCGGCGCTACCTTGCGCGCATTCAACAGCCTTGAAAATTACCTGGACGCCGCTGCGCCACCGCGCGCAAGCCTTCCTGGTAGTCGGCGCTGGTGCGCAGTCGTTGCTGTTCTGCAAGTTCATGGCGCGTGATCATGGCAATTTCATCCGCCAGCCCGGCGCGCAGGGTGGCCCGAATCGACAACAACGCCAGCGGTGCATTTTCAGCAATTTCTGCGGCCAATGCCTTGGCGGCGGGTACGGGATCCGTGGTCACCAACTCATCAATCAGCCCCATGGCCAGTGCCTGGTCGGGCTTGATACGGCGACCCGTCAGCAGCATCAGGGCCGCCTGCTGCTGCCCCACCAGGGCCGGCAGGGTGATGCTGAGGCCAAAGCCCTGGTGCAGCCCCAGCTTGGCAAAGTTGGCGGCGAAGCGGGCATTGGGGCCGGCCACACGGAAATCCGCAGCCAGGGCCAGGCCCAGACCGCCGCCAATGGCCGGGCCCTGGACGGCTGCAATCAGTGGTTTGCGACAGCGAAACAGGCGTACGGCCTCCTGGTACAGAATGCCAGTAGTGTTGCCGCGGACATTCTGGCTAGAATGTTGAGTCGCCGCCGTGTCTGTTTTTCCACTGCCGAAATCGGCACCTGCACAAAATGATTTGCCCTGGGCGCTGAGCACGATGGCGCGGCAGTCGCCAGCGGCGTCCAGCATTTCCAGTGCCTCCGCCAGCTGGCGGATCAAGTTGAAGTCGAAATAGTTGTGTGGTGGCCGGGCCAGCTCGATATGCGCAAGATGGCCTTCACGACTGACGCGGATGTCCCCCCATGGGTTGTTCGCTGCCCT
>JBJHDG010000076.1:0-9761 GCA_050486425.1 Pseudomonadales bacterium
GAGGTGTGCTGCCCGGTCCTGTGTTGGCGGTGCAGGCACTGCGGATACGGGACGCGCTCGCCGGGTGCGGTGGGACCGCACCCGGCGCCGTCCTTGGGCGCTCAGCTGCCGGCATCCATGCCGGCAGATGGTCCCTATCCGCAGTGCCTGCACCGCCAACACAGGACCGGGCAGCATCCGTCTCTGTCAGCATCAGCGCCCGCAGCATCCCTCTGGGTGGAGGTTGATGCGGCTCGTCACCGGATCAGGGCGCCCAATGGGCGAACTCGCGGGCGCGGCGCTGCAGATGGATGATCCAGCGCGGTGAGGATGTGCCCGTACCTGCCGCTTCCAGCTTGGGATGCTGGCGCAATACGGCCTTGAGTTTGGGTTCTTCGCTGGGATGCAGGTCCACAAAGAGCACATGCCGACCGTCCTGCAAAGCGCGTTGGAAGCGGCGGAAATGTGAATTGGGCAGGTGAATCCCGATGAGTCCGCCTTCCCAGGTGCAGAATCCCAGCAGCACGATGGCCAGGAACACAAAGGGAATCCAGCCAATGACCTGGTACCAGCCTGCCAGGTAAACCACGATCAACGCGGCCGCAGACACCACCAATCCGATCAGGGCGCCGATTTCCGCCGAGTGCACCACATCTTTCTTCATGAAGGCCTGCACTTGATGCAGATGATGCGCTTCCACTTCAGCGTCATTCAGACTGAGCACATGAATCTGCTCAGTAATCACGCCGTCGGCCTCAAGTTGCGCTTCCACGGCCTCCAGGTCATCCAGGTCGTCACTGATAAAATAGAATCTTTTCATTACGAGCCTCCTCAACCCCCTGATCTGTCGGGGATCCGCAGCTCGTTGACCACGGATCTGCCCGCCAGCCCTCCACGATTGAACACCGGTGCGGTGACTCCTCGTAGTACGCTTTTTTAATACTCCGGGGCTGAGGGATTTGCAAGTTTCTTGATATGGATCAAGCAGCGCTAAGACGCCTGCGGCTTGAGGTATGAGGAGTTGATGCAATTCTCCAGCACCCCGTCCCGCAACCAGCGCGCCGCCACCCAGGCGCCTTTGGCACGTTTGTCATGCACGCTCTCCGGTGTGACGTAGGCCGCATGTGGCGTCAGCAGCAAACGGCCACGCAACCAGTCAGCGTTGTGGACAAAGTCCCGCAATAAGGCGGTATCTGCGCTGGGAGGCTCTGCCGGCAGTACATCCAGTGCCGCACCACCGAGCCGGCCTTGCTGCAACGCGGCATGCAGTGCATCCAGATCCACCAGTTCACCGCGCGCAGTATTGATCAGCAGCTGCCCGGGGCGTGACTGCGCCAGCGTTTGCGCATTGATCATCCGCGCTGTCTCGGGCGTCAGGGGCACATGCAAACTCACCACATCCGCCTGCGCCAGCAGCGCCGCCAAGCTGTGCTGACGTTCGGCGCCCAAGGCCAGACCGGCACCAGCCGGCAACAACGGATCATAAAATTGCACCTGCATACCGAAAGCACGGGCGCGCACGGCCACCGCACTGCCAATGCGCCCCAGTCCCACGATACCCAGGGTCAGGCAGGACAGACGGCGCCCCAGTGGGTTCAGGGTGGGGCGCCAGTTGCGCTGCGGATCAGCGCGCAACGCGCTGGTGTGAAATTCCACACCGCGCAACAGAGTGAGCATAAAGGCCAAGGCGTGATCCGCCACTTCCAGGGTGCCATAGTCCGGCACATTGCAGACTGGCACCCCGCGCGCGCCCCAGTACGCCAGGTCAAAGCCATCGAAGCCCACCCGGGGAGCCACCAGCAACTCACAGCGGCTGGCCAGCGTCCGATAGGCCGTTGGCACATCCTGGGAGCAAACAATGGCCGCGGCCTGGGTCCAGCGCGCCGCCGGCACCTGGTCGAAGCCGGCATAGAACGCGGCCTGCAGCCCGGGCCCCAGGGCCTGCTGTTCGATCTGATGCCCGTCCTGCCAACGGGTTGCGGGCCATAACACCAGTTTCTGCATCACACACGACTGACAGCCAAACACCGCCCTAGCTTACCAAGCTTGGCGGCATTGCCGTCAGCATCAGCCTTGCAATCCCGCAACCGGATGCCAACACTGCGAGCTTTTCCTTGGACGCCACCACCAGATGACTGAGGCCACCCCCATCGCTGCGGCATCTGCTGCAGCCATGCCAGCCGCCACACCAGCCGTCATGACCAAGGCCATGGACATCTTGCATCAGGTCTTTGGTTATCAGCAGTTTCGCGGCTTGCAAGCCGAGACCATCGAACTGGTGCTGCAAGGGCAGGATGTCCTGGTCCTTATGCCCACCGGCGGCGGCAAATCCCTGTGCTATCAGATTCCGGCGCTGGTGTTGCCGGGCACGGCACTGGTGATCTCACCCCTGATCGCACTTATGCAGGATCAGGTGGATGCCCTGCAGGCTCAGGGCATCGCTGCCGCCTACCTGAATTCCAGTCTGGATCAGTCGCAGCAGGATGCGGTGTACCAACAATTGCGTGCAGGTGCGTTGCGCTTGCTGTACGTAGCACCCGAGCGCATTCTGCAACCGCGGACGCTGGCGCTGCTGCAGACCGTGCCGCTGTCATTAATCGCGATTGACGAAGCCCACTGCGTATCCCAGTGGGGGCATGATTTTCGCGCCGATTATCTACAACTGGATCAACTGGCCGGCGCCTTTCCTGCGGTGCCCCGCGTCGCCCTCACCGCCACTGCCGATGCGCGCACTCAGGATGAAATCTGTACGCGCCTGGCACTCCATCAGCCCAAACGTCTGGTGGCCGGATTTGATCGCCCCAATATCCAGTATCAGGTGGCTACCCGTAGCCAAAGCCCACGCAGCCAGTTGCTGCAATTTCTGCAGCCTTATCGTGATCAGGCCGGCATCATTTATTGCGCATCACGCAAACGCACCGAGACCATCGCCGCCTGGCTCAATGAGCAAGGCTTCACCGCGCTGCCCTATCACGCCGGCCAGACCGCAGAGATGCGCCAGCGCAATCAAGCCAGATTCATTCGTGAAGATGGGCTGATCATGGTGGCCACCATTGCCTTCGGTATGGGCATTGACAAACCTGATGTGCGCTTTGTGGCCCATGTGGATCTGCCGAAAAGCCTGGAGGCCTATTATCAGGAAACCGGCCGCGCCGGACGCGATGGTGAACCCGCTTCCGCCTGGCTGGCGTATGGCTTGCAGGATGTGGTGCGATTGCAGCAGCTGATCGACCAATCTGCCAGCACCGCCGCGCGCCAACGCATCGAGCGCAGCAAGGTGGACGCCCTGCTGGCCTGGTGTGAAACCACCCAATGCCGCCGCCAGGGTCTGCTGGGCTATTTCGGCGAAACCCATACGGGCCCCTGCAACAACTGTGATATCTGCCTGACGCCACCACAAACCTGGGATGGCACCGAGGCCGCGCAAAAATTGCTCAGTTGCATCTATCGCAGCGGGCAACGCTTCGGCGCCGGCCACGTGCTGGACATCCTGCTGGGCAACGACACCAGCAAAGTGCAGGAATACGGACACCAGCACCTCAGCACCTTCGGCATTGGCCGCGACCTGAGTGTCGCCACCTGGCGTAGCGTACTGCGCCAAGTGCTGGTGCAGGGGTTGGTGAGCAGTCGCCCTGACCAGTTTGGCGCCCTGGTACTTACGGCTGAGGCCCGCCCACTGCTGCGAGGCGAACGCCGTCTGCAACTGCGCGAGGACGTTCGGGTTAAGCAGGCGCCGAAAACAAAGGCTGACGCCAAGGCCAGGCCCGCGCTGAACGCAGGCGATGAGAAGCTGTGGGAAGCGCTACGGAGCTGCCGCCGCGAGCTGGCACTGGCGAAGAACCTGCCGCCCTATGTGATCTTTCAAGACCGCAGTCTGCATGAGATGGTCATCAATAAACCCACCACAGAAGCCGAGCTGTTGGCCATCACTGGCGTTGGCCAGGCCAAACTGAGTCTGTATGGCGCCGCCTTTCTTGCACTGATTCGCCAGCATGTGTTTGATACGCTTTAGGCAGGCCAACCGCAGCCCGCGCCAGCACTAACAGGAGTTTTCAATGCCGCAGATTCAGCCGGTGGCCATTGTGGCCGCCAACCGTATCCCCTTTGCCCGCGCCCACAGTGCCTACGCCGACCTGAGCAACAAGGATATGTTGGGCGCCGCCCTGGCGGGTCTGGTTACGCGTTGCCAGCTCCAGGGGCAACGCATTGGCGAAGTGGCGGCTGGTGCCGTATTGAAGCACGCCAAAGACTGGAATCTGACCCGGGAAGTGGTACTGGCCAGCGACCTGGCAGCGGAAACACCAGCTTATGATCTGCAGCAGGCCTGTGGCACGGGCCTTGAGGCCTGCATCCTGATCGCTAACAAGATTGCCCTGGGGCAGATTCAGGCCGGCATTGCCGGTGGCACGGATACCACATCGGATGCACCTATTGCAGCCCATCCCGGTTTGCAAAAAGCGCTCATGCGCGCCAATGCGGCGCGCAGCACCAGTGCCCGGTTGCGCGCCCTGCTGAGTGCACTGAATCCCAAGCACTTGCTGCCCGAACTGCCCCGCAATGCTGAACCGCTGACTGGCCTGAGCATGGGTGAGCATTGCGAACTCACCGCCAAGCGCTGGCAGATCAGCCGCGAAGACCAGGACACACTGGCCTGGCACAGCCACCAGCACCTGCAGGCCGCCTATGCTGCGGATTTTTTTGCCGATCTGATGACGCCTTGCGCAGGCCTGAGCCAAGACAACAACCTGCGCCCACAATCGACCCTGGCCCAGCTCGCCAAACTGCCACCGGCGTTTGATGCCAAAACCGGCACCCTGTCAGCCGCCAACAGCTCGCCCCTCACCGATGGCGCCGCCACGGTGCTGCTGGCCCATCCCGACTGGGCAGCGCAACGCAGCCTGCCGGTACTGGCACTGCTGCGGGATGCGGAAGTGGCCGCGGTGGATTTCCGGCAGGAGCGGGAAGGCTTGTTGATGGCACCGGCCTATGCAGTTGCGCGCTTATTGCAGCGCAACCAGCTGAGCCTGGCCGACTTTGATTTCTACGAAATTCATGAGGCCTTTGCCGCCCAGGTGCTATACACCTTGAAAGCCTGGGAAGACCCGGAATTCTGTCGGCAGCGGCTGGGTCTGCGTGGTCCGCTGGGCAGTATCGACCGCAGCAAACTCAATGTCATGGGCAGTAGTCTGGCCACGGGGCATCCGTTTGCCGCCACCGGTGGCCGCATCGTCGGCACCCTGGCAAAACTGTTGGCGCAAAAAGGTCGTGGGCGCGGCCTGATTTCCATCTGCGCCGCCGGTGGTCAGGGCGTTACGGCGATTCTGGAGTTGTAACCAATAACAGGCGCACTTGCGCCAGATAGGCAATCTCTGCGGCCGCCTGTTGCAACGCCAGACGCTGCTGCTGCAACGCTTGGGCACTCAGCGGCATATCCGTGCGCAGCGGTAGCAAAACATCCACATTGATACGACCGTTGTTGTAATGCAGCTTCAGCTCGGCAGTGGCAGGCAACAAGGCTTGCCAGCATTGCCCCAATGCCTGCCGCACCGCTGCCGGCTCTGGCAGCGCCAGGGATTTAAGCGCCGCTTCGGTGGATTCATGATCCACATGCACCAGCACATCATTGAGCGGCTCCAGCGAACCCAGCATGCGCTCGGTAACCGCACGGGCTATGCGATGGGCCTCGGAGACACTGAGCTCAGGGTCGACACGAATATGCACATCCGCCAGCGCTTCCGCACCCATGCGTCTGGTACGCAGTTTGTGGTGAGAGTGCACACCAGATACCCGATCAATGCGGCGGCGCAGCACCCGTAGATAGCGTTCGCTCAGGCCAGTATCAATCAGTTCGCCCATGGCGCCGCGGCCAATACCCCAACCCACTTGGGCGATCATCACCGCCACAATCAATGCCGCCACCGCATCCAGCCAAAGCACGCCCAACATGGCACCGCCGATACCCACGATCACCACCACGGACGACAGGGCATCCGAGCGGTGATGCCAGGCATTGGCAAGGATCAGACCGGATTGCAAACGTCGGCCCACCAGAAAGGTGTATTGAAACAATGCTTCCTTCACCAACGCGCTGAGCAGCGCCACAGAAAACGCCAACCAGCCGGGTTGCCAGAGGCGTTCCGGCTCGACGATGCGCTGCATGGCATCGTAGAAAAATCCTGCTGCCACCAGTAACAGAAACAGTGCCACCCCGGCTGTGGCCAGGGTTTCGATGCGGGCATGGCCATAGGGGTGATCTTCATCAGGTTCGGCACTGCCAAACTTGGCGGCCACCAGCACCATGACATCGCTGATCAAATCCGACAGCGAATGCACACCATCGGCAATCAGCGCCTGAGACTGCCCCAGGAAGCCGGCAATGATCTTGCCCACCGACAGCAGCAGATTGATAACACCGCCAACCAGGGTGATACGCTTTTTGATCGCGTAGGTGCCATTCCCAGGCTCCGACCCCTGTGGCGCAGGATGCTCATGCCGATGTACGTGAGGTTTCACAGAGGGTGCGCCTGCAGCGGTTCGATCTCCAGTACGACTAACTAGTCGCGCTTGTAAGTGCCGATCAACCGATTCATGCCCAGCACATGGGATTCGATCTGCGCCAGCAATTGCCACAGTGTCAGGCCGGCCTCGAGCTGCAGATCCTGGTCCAGGGCCAGCACCCAGAAGTAATAATGGTGCGGGCCATGACCATTAGGCGGCAGCGGACCGTTGTAACCCAGGTTACCAAAGTCGTTACGGCCCTGGGTGTGATCGGCTGTGCCTTCTGCCAAGCTGTTCACGCCTGCGGGTATGTTGTACAGCACCCAATGCACAAACCCGTAAGTGCCATTGGCCGAGACCAGCGGCGCATCCGGATCATGGCAGATCACCGCAAAGGCTTTGGTACCAGTCGGCGCGTCGCGCCAGGCCAAGGCCGGGGAGACATCGGCGGCGTCGCCCGTGTACTGGCTGGGAATACTGCCGTGGGCGGCAAACGCACTGCTGCTGAGCTGCATATTGGAGGGGGCAAAACCCATGATCAGACTCCTTCTGAGGGAAATGAGAAACTGGGTGCGTAACCCGTGACGAACGCGCAGTTTACCCGGCTGGGCCGGGCCAGGCACCACTGGCGCGCAGTGCGGCCTGGGCCGGCGCATCCAAGCCCAGCTCCTGCAGAATGGCGACGCCATCGGCGTTCAATGCCGGCGGCGCGCCCAGGTTGGCTGACAGTGGCAATCCCTGGGCGATAAAACTGCGTACGCCCGTCAAGCCATCTGCCGCCAGGCACAGCGACGCCGCCTGGGGCTGGGCAAACACGGCGGCCATGTCATTGACGAAACCAAAGGGCACCCGGGCCGCTGTCAGCTTCGTCGCCAGGGTTGCTGCCGGGAAACTGGCAAACAGCGTTTGCAAGCGCTCACTCAGCACCTGCCGTTGCCGTACCCGATCCGCATTCCGGGCATAGCGGGGGTCCGCCGCCAGCTCGGCATCCCCCAATGCCTGCGCCAACTGCTGCCATTGCCGATCCGTGCCCACCGCCAGCACCAACGCACGGCCGTCAGCGCTGCTGAAGATGCTGCCATAGGGCACGATATTGGGATGCTCCGAGCCCATACGCTGGGGCACCACACCTGCCACCAGATAATTGCTGGCCTGATTGGCCAGGGAGGCCAGCGCTGCATCCAGCAATGACACCTGCAGCACCTGGCCCCGGGTCTTACCCTGGTGCCGTGCCAGCAATGCCAGCAGGATGGCCTGCTTGAGCTGATGCGCCGCCAGCAGATCCACCAGCGCCACCGGCATTTTCACCGGCGGGCCGTCGGCGTCACCATTTAAATAAGTAAAACCACTCTCCGCCTGGATAATGGCATCAAAGCCGGGCCGGGGATCTGCACTGCCATACGCGGAAATCTGCGCAATGATCAGGGCCGGATTCAATGCATGCAGGCTGGCGGCATCCAGACCCAGCTTTTTATCATCGCCGGGTTTGAAACTGCTGATCACCAGATCCGCCTGGGTCAGCAAACGCCGCACCAGCGCCAATCCCTCGGGACGGGTCAGATCCAGGGCAATGGAACGCTTGCCCCAGTTGGCGCAGGAGAAATACGCCGACATGGATCCCTCGGTCGATTCCGTGGGCAGGCGCCAGCCCCGGGTGGGATCACCGCCGGTGGCGGGATTTTCCACCTTGATCACCTGGGCACCCAGCTCCGCCAGAAACTGACCGGTGATGGGACCAGCAAGGATGCTGGCCAGCTCCACCACCCGTAAGCCGGCCAATGGACCCTGCTGCGCTTGCGCCACTTGCACCACCTCAACCACTGAAAGCGCGCATCTTAGCAGTTATCCCCGCACCCGATTTTTTTCAGACATTGCCCTTGCGGAAATTTTCCCACCGAACTTTTGCAGCAATGCCAATGTCCACTGGTATGCTGGCTGCAAACTGGCTGGCGCTGTGCCCACCGGTAACAAGGCTTGCGCAAAACATGGATGTGCATCGAAAAATTCCGTTATTACTTGGTTTGAGCATGGCATTCTGCGTGCAGTCCGCAAGCACCGAGCCTGCACCCACAACGCTCGTTCCCGCGCCGGAAGACTGGGCGGCTTGTGTTGATCGCTTGCAGACACAGGCGCGGGAAGCCGGTATTTCCGCAACCACGGTGGAGACCGTGCTGGGGCAGGTGTCGCCCATACCCAGGGTGATTGAGCTGGATCGCAGCCAACCGGAATTCACCCAAACCTTCGCCGACTATTTCAATCGCCGGGTCACGGATGAACGGGTCAGGCGCGGCCGCGCCCTGCTGCGGGAACATCGCAGCCTGCTGGCGCAGATTCAGAAAGACACCGGCGTGCCGCCACAGTATCTGGTGGCCTTCTGGGGTCTGGAAACCAACTACGGCAGTTTTTTTGGCACCACCCCCACCCCGGACGCCTTGGCCACCCTGGCGTGCGATCCGCGCCGCGCCAATTATTTCAGCGGCGAGCTCCTGGCGGCACTGAAGATCATCGATGCCGGTGACATTCCCGCCGCCCAGATGCGTGGATCCTGGGCCGGCGCCCTGGGGCATGTGCAGTTCATGCCCTCGGTCTTTCTGCGCTATGCGGTGGATGCCGACGGCGATGGCCGCCGCGACCTCTGGCACAGTATCCCCGACGCCCTGACCTCCGCCGGCAATTTCCTGCACCACTTGGGCTGGCAGGCAGGCGAGCGCTGGGGGCGGGAAGTGCTGTTGCCCAAGGACTTCCCCTATGCGCTGGCCGGGCGCCAGCACACCCAGAGTTTGCGGGAATGGCGCGCACTTGGCGTCACCGATGCCTTCGGTGGCCAGTTACCGGCGCTGGATATGCAGGCGTCGATTTTGCTGCCGGCGGGTCACCGCGGCCCGGCCTTTCTGGTATATGGCAATTTTCAGGTGATCATGGGCTGGAACCGGTCCGAGTTCTACGCCATCGCCGTTGGCCGCCTGGCGGACCAGATTGCCGGCGCCGGACGTCTGCAACGCCCTCCCCCCACCGATGAACCACGCTTTAGCCGGGATGATGTACTGGCCATGCAGACCCAGCTCAACGCCCTGGGCTTTGATGCCGGCACCCCGGACGGCATTCTTGGGCCGGCTACCCGGGCCGCCATCAGCCGTCTGCAGCGCCAGCATGGCCTGGTGCCGGATGGGCATCCCGGCCAGGAGGTGGTGCAGTTGCTGGCGGGCAGTCCCCAGCAGGTGCCAGGCTCCTAGCGCCACCCCTGACGCAGCCAGCCACACAGGTTAAGCTGGCCCCCTCGTATT
>JBJHDG010000077.1:0-9694 GCA_050486425.1 Pseudomonadales bacterium
GTCACACTGTTACCAGAGCGCCCAGGCTGTTACTCAAGCGCCCAGACCCAGGTAACAGATTCCGCCCGACAGCACCAATGGCCTTTCTAACTTATTGATTCCATTGGCCCTGATCCTGCGCCCGCACCTGGCATGGTTCCTGCTCTTTGTTTACTGACGCCGTGCGCCTGCACAGTGTCATGGTTTGTAGGGGAGGGGGCTCCTTCGGATTGAATCCGAACTGCAAACCGGAGACGGGCGGTTTGCCGACTGCCCATGCAGGCCCAGGAATGCCATACAAGAACCAGAACCTGCTGATACCTGGCCTGTGCGTTTTAGCGGGGAAGCTTGGCTTCCCCTTTTTATTTTGCCGCCGGTTTCGTTTATCGTTGCCAGCGTCCCCGGCCTGAGCCAAGTCCCTGGCGCTGTTGCCACCTGAACCAAAACCCGGAGTACTGGAACCTGGAGTACATGAAGTCAGCCGACCAAGCCCCCCGTGCCGCAAACACCAGCACCGCGACGCCCAGCAAACTCAAAGCCCGCAAATTCAATATCAGCCCGGACCAGGTGGATGCCGGCGCGGTGAGCGTGGTGGAAGCCCTGGTGGCAGCTGGGTACGAAGCCCTGCTGGTGGGTGGCTGTGTGCGGGACCTGTTGCTTGGGCTCACCCCCAAGGATTTTGATGTGGCCACCAGCGCCACCCCTGACCAGGTCAAACAGGTCTTCCGCAAAGCGCGCCTGATCGGCCGCCGCTTCCAGATCGCCCATGTGCGGGCCGGGCGCAACATCATCGAGGTTTCCACTTTCCGCCGCCAGGCCGGCGACGAGGATGAGGTAGAGGGCGATGCCCGGCAAAGCAGGTCCGCCCAGGGCATGCTGCTGCGGGACAACCTTTGGGGCAATCTCAGCGAGGATGCTTTCCGCCGGGACTTCACCGTCAACGCCCTTTATTACAATCCCCTGGACGAAACCATTATCGATTACACCGGCGGCGTGCAGGATCTGCAGGCCAAGCGCCTGCGCCTGATTGGTGATCCCGGCACCCGTTACCGGGAGGATCCGGTGCGCATCCTGCGCGCGCTGCGCTTTGCCAGCAAGCTGGATTTCGAGCTGGCACCGGAGACCGCGGCCGGCATCTCCGCCACTGTGCACCTGATCGGCGACGTGGCACCGGCGCGCCTGTTCGACGAGGTCTGCAAGCTGTTCCTGCATGGGCATGCCCTGCGCGCCTGGGAGCTGCTGTTGGAATGGGATCTGCTGGGCTATCTGTTCCCGGATATAGATCCGGCACCCCACACCCAGGAGCTGATCGCAGCGGCCATGCGCGGCACGGATACCCGGATCGCGGAGGACCGTCCCGTCACCCCGGGGTTTCTCCTGGCGGTGATGCTCTGGGATCTGTACCTGGAGCAGCTGGACAAGCAGTTGGCAACAGCGCCCCCGGCCCAGGCCAGGGATGCCGCCGCCAGCAATGCCATCGGCTTTCAGAGCGAAATCACCAGTATTCCCAAGCGCATCAGCCAATTCGTGCGGGAAGTCTGGGAGTTGCAGCCACGGCTGGAGGCGCGCCCGGCAAAAGGCATGGACAAGCTGGTCACCCATCCCAGGTTCCGCGCCGCCTACGATTTTCTCCTGTTGCGTGCGGAGACGGGGGAGTTGCCCCTGGCCCTGGCCCAGTGGTGGACCGACTACCAGGCCGCGGATGAAGCCGGGCGCGCCCGCCTGCGGGAAGCCCTGCCCAAACCCAAGGGCGGCAACGGCAACAAACGCAAGCGTCGCCGACGCAGTGGGCCCGCCCCTGGCCCAGCCGCAACCAGTTAAAGCGCCTTGAACGCCCTGTCACCCTTGGCCATGATAGCCACTGGCTGTCTGGACACTGCCCTTACCCTATGAAAGGCCCCAAAAGGCCCCATGCATGAAAGGCCCCATGAAAGCGCCGAATGAGCCGACCGGATCGACCGAGCCGTTTCCTGCCGGATCACTGACCGACATGCCGGCCTATATCGCCGTGGAAGGGCCCATTGGTGTGGGCAAGACCACCCTGGCGCGACGCCTGGCAGAGAGCCTGGGATACCAATGTCTGCTGGAGCCGGTGGCTGAGAACCCCTTTCTGGACAGGTTCTACCGGGAAGGTCGGCGCCACGCCCTATCCACACAGTTATTCTTTCTGCTGCACCGGCACCGGCAGATGACCGAATTGGAACAGCAGGATCTGTTCCGCCCGCAACTGGTGGCCGATTTCCTGCTACAGAAAGATCGCCTCTTTGCCGAAACCACCCTGGACGCCCAGGAACTGGTGCTGTACGACCAGATTCAGCACAGCCTGGCCACCCAGGCACCGGTACCTGACCTGGTGATCTATTTGCAGGCACCAACCCGGGTCCTGCTGGAGCGTATCCGGCGCCGCGGCATCGCCGCCGAGCAACATATTGATGCGGCCTATCTGGAAGCGCTGAGTGATGCCTACACCAGATTTTTCTATTACTACGACGCCGCCCCCTTGCTCATCGTCAATGCCAGTGACATTGATCTGGCGGGTAACGACGCCCATTATCAGGATCTGCTGCTGCGGATCAGCGCCATGCGCGCTCAGGGCAGCGGTCTGCGGCAGTTCTTCACTCCCCACCCCACCCTGATATAGGCCTGAGCATGAGCAGTCAAAGTGCACGCCAACACATCACGCTGAACAGCCTGCAGAAGATGAAGGCCAAAGGTGAAAAATTTGCCGCCCTCACCGCTTACGACGCCCTCTTTGCCGAGCTCATCAGCAGTGCCGGCGTGGAAGTGATTCTGGTGGGTGATTCCCTGGGCATGGTGCTGCAGGGCCACGACAGCACCTTGCCGGTGACCATGGATCACATGGTGTATCACATGAACTGTGTACGCCGGGGTAACCGGGGCGCCATGATCATGGCCGATCTGCCCTTTATGAGTTATGCCTCTGAAGGCCAGTCGCTGGAATCCGCCGCCATGCTGATGCGCGCCGGCGCTCACATGGTGAAGCTGGAAGGCGGCGCCTGGCTGGCGGAATCCACCCATCTGCTCAGTGAACGCGGCATCCCGGTGTGCGCACACATGGGACTGACGCCGCAGTCCATCAACCGTATCGGCGGCTATCGGGTGCAGGGCCGGGATCCAGATCAGGCCCACACCATCATTGAAGAGGCCCTGCTGTTGCAGGATGCCGGCGCCGCCATGCTGCTGCTGGAATGCGTACCTGTGGCCCTGGGCAAGGAAATCAGCGAGACCTTGGAAATCCCCGTGATCGGCATCGGCGCCGGCCCGCATACGGATGGCCAAATCATGGTGATGCACGACATGCTGGGCATCACACCACCAGCCATCAAGCCGCCCAAGTTCATCAAGAATTTCCTGCCAGAAAGCAGCAATGGTTTGCCTGGTGCCTTCAAGGCCTATGCCGATGCGGTACATCAGGGCCGCTTCCCGGCGCCCGAACACTGCTTTACCTGACCCGCCATGGAAATTCACGATCGCATTCACAGCCTGCGGCTGGCCCTGGCCAGCCTGCGCCTGGCCTCAGATCCGGCAGATCCGCGCCCCTGTATCGGCTTGGTACCCACCATGGGCAATCTGCATCAGGGTCATCTGGATCTGGTAGCAGCGTGCCGGCAACAGGCCAAGCACTGCGTGGTCAGCATTTTCGTCAATCCGCTGCAGTTTGGTGTGCATGAAGATTTCGATGCCTACCCGCGCACCCTGGCAGCGGATGCAGAGAAGTTGCAGGCGGCCGGCGTCAGTCTGCTGTTCACACCCAGCGATGCCGAACTCTATCCCCAGGGACGCCAGGATCAGACCCGGGTCCATGTACCAGGCCTTGCCGACATTCTCTGTGGCGCCAGCCGTCCGGGTCACTTTGATGGCGTCGCCACGGTGGTACTGAAACTGTTCAATATCGTGCAACCGGATCTGGCGCTGTTCGGCGAGAAGGATTATCAGCAGCTGCAATTGCTGAAGAAAATGGTAGCGCAGTTGAACCTGCCACTGCAGATCAGCGGCGTTGCCACGGCCCGCGCCGACGATGGACTGGCGCTGTCCAGCCGCAATCAATACCTGAGCCCAGAGGAACGGGCGCGGGCACCGGCGCTCCGGCAAACCCTGTTGCAACTGGGTGCGCAGTTGCAGCAGGGCGAACGTGACTTCGTCCAACTGCAGCAGCAGGCCCGCGCGCAACTACTGCAAGCCGGCTTTGTGCCGGATTATCTGGAGATTCGCCATCCTGACAGCCTGGCCGTTGCGCAGCCGGACGACACCCGTTTTGTCATCCTGGCCGCCGCCCAGCTGGGCAAAGCCCGGCTGCTGGATAATCTACAGGTGAGTCCACCATGAGCACGCGCCCACCTGTCAGCCTGCCGGCCTGGGCCGCATTACAGCGATGTGCGGCCCAGTTGCAGCAACAGGATTTGCGCCAGCTCTGTGCACCACCCGAGCGTTTTGCCCAGTTCAGCTATCGCGCCGGGCCACTGCTGCTGGACCTTAGCAAACAGCGCCTTGATACCACTGCCCTGAATACCTTGCTGGCACTGGCGGAACAGTGCCAATTACCCGCTGGCCGCACGCGCCTGTTGCAGGGTGAGATCGTCAATCTCAGCGAAAACCGGCCGGCCCTGCATACAGCCTTGCGGGCACCCTATGCCGCGCGCCCAGCGCAGGTGCGTGATCTGATCGAAACCGAGTTACAGCGACTTTATGATCTGGCGGCGCGGCTGACAGATGCGCGCTGGCGTGGCCACAGCGGCAAGGCCATCACCGATATCGTGCATATAGGTATTGGCGGCTCGCATTTGGGACCGGCGTTTGTCCTGGAAGCGCTTGCGCAACAAGATCAGCAACGGTTTCGCTGCCACTTTCTGGCCAATGTGGACGGCGCTTTGCTGCAGCAGATCCAGCAGGGTCTGAACCCGGAAACCACCTTATTCATTCTGGTTTCCAAGTCCTTCTCCACCATTGAAACCAAGGTGAATGCCGAGAGTGCGCGCAGCTGGCTGTTAGAGCGTGGCGTGGCGCAGACGGATCTGCACAAGCATTTTGTCGCGGTTACCGCCAATGCCCAGGCCGCATTGGCCTTTGGTATCGCTGAAGAAAACCTGTTTGCCATGTGGGATTGGGTGGGTGGCCGCTACTCCTTATGGTCCGCCGTGGGGCTGCCTCTGCTGTTGATACTGGGACGCACCCATTTCGATGCTTTACTGGCGGGCGCGCATCAGCTTGATACACATTTCGCCAGCGCACCGCTGGCCGAGAATCTGCCGGTGCTACTGGCCTTGATCGGTATCTGGAACTACAACTTCCTGGGCGCCAGCTCCCAGGGTGTGCTTTGCTACGATCACCGCCTGCGCAATCTCACCAATTATTTGCAGCAGTTGGAAACTGAAAGCAACGGTAAATCCGTTGGCCCGGACGGCATACCCGTTGCCACATCCACCATGCCGGTGCTCTGGGGCGGTGAGGAACCCAATGGCCAACACTCTTTCCACCAGTTGCTGCATCAGGGCACCACAAATACCAGCCTGGATTTTATTTTCTGCCGGCAGGCCGAGCACTGGCGCAGCGAGCATCAGCAATGGCTGCTGGCCAGCGCCCTGAGCCAGAGCGAAGCCTTGTTGCGTGGACGGCGTCAGGAAGAACTGGATCCCACAGAACCTGCCGCGCTACGCGCACAGCGTGCCGTTGCCGGCAACAAACCGTCCACCAGCCTGGTCTTGGATGCACTGACACCCACAGCGCTGGGTGCACTGCTGGCGTTGTACGAACACAAGGTGTATTGCCAGAGCCTGATCTGGCACATCAACCCGTTCGATCAATGGGGGGTTGAGCTGGGCAAGGTATTGGGACAACAAATCCACAACGAGCTGGGCGGTGGCACTGCGGTGACGCATGATGCGTCCACCCTGGGCCTGATCCGGCACTTGCGGCACATCCGGGGGGAAGCATGAGCGAACATAAAATTTATTCCGTGCCTGAAGCCATCCAGGCCAGCAGCCTGATCAATCAGGCCGGCTATGAGCGCCTGTACCAGCGCTCCATCGAAGATCCAGAGAGTTTCTGGGCCGATCAAGCCACTCAGTTTCTACACTGGCAGCAACCCTGGGAAGAACTCTGCGCCGCGGATATGCCCAATGGCCGTATCAGCTGGTTCCGCGGCGGCAAGCTCAATGCCAGTGTCAATTGCATAGATCGGCATTTGCCCACCCGAGCGCAGCAAACCGCCATTATCTGGGAAGGCGATGAGCCTGATCGCCAACTGCACATCAGTTATCAACAGCTGCACGATGAAGTGGGCCGGCTCGCCAATGGGCTGCGCAGTCGCGGTGTAAAAAAAGGGGATCGGGTCTGTATCTACATGCCTATGATTCCGCAGGCCGCTTACGCCATGCTGGCCTGCGCCCGCATCGGCGCCATGCATTCGGTGGTATTCGGTGGCTTTTCCCCACATTCCCTGCGGGATCGAATTCTGGATGCCGACTGCCAGGTACTGATAACCGCCGACCAGGGTATGCGAGGCGGCCGCGTGGTGCCGTTGAAGGCAAACGCCGATCAGGCGCTGGCCGACTGTCCCAATGTTCACAGCGTTATCTGTTATCGCCACACAGGTGCGGATGTGAGCTGGAACAACACCCGGGATATCTGGTATCAGGACTTGGTCGCTGCCCAACCAACCAAGGCAGCGCCGGAATGGATGGATGCGGAAGATCCGCTGTTTATCCTCTATACCTCAGGCTCCACCGGTAAACCCAAAGGTGTGCAGCACAGCACCGGCGGTTACCTGCTGCAAGCCGCCATGACCCATCAATACATCTTTGATTATCAAGATGGTGATATTTACTGGTGCACCGCCGATGTGGGCTGGATTACCGGGCATTCCTATATTGTTTATGGGCCACTAACCAACGGCGCCACCACCTTGATGTTTGAAGGCGTCCCCACCTACCCGGATGCATCCCGCTGCTGGCAGATCGTGGATAAGCATCAGGTGAATATTTTTTACACCGCGCCCACCGCCATCAGGCAATTGATGGCCCAGGGTGATGAATTTGTTGCGCGCACGCAGCGGAATTCCCTGCGCGTCTTGGGCAGCGTGGGCGAGCCCATCAATCCCGAAGCCTGGGAGTGGTACTACCATCAGGTGGGTGCAGGGCGTTGTCCCATTGTGGATACTTGGTGGCAGACAGAAACCGGCGCCATCATGATCGCGCCCTTACCTGGCGCCACCGCGCTCAAGCCCGGCTCTGCCACCCGGCCCTTCTTCGGCATCCTGCCCGGCCTGGTGGATGATAACGGCAAGTTGATTGAAGCCACCGAAGCCCGGGGCAACCTGGTCATCACCCGTAGCTGGCCCAGCCAGATTCGCAGCGTTTACGGTGATCACCAACGCGTGATCGATACTTACTACCGGCAGTATCCGGGTTACTACTTCACCGGCGACGGTGCTCGGCGTGATGCGGATGGTTACTACTGGATCACCGGCAGGGTGGATGATGTGCTGAATATCTCCGGTCACCGCCTGGGCACCGCCGAGGTGGAAAGCGCGTTGGTGCTGCACGATGCAGTGGCCGAAGCCGCCGTGGTGGGATTTCCCCATGCCATCAAAGGTGAAGGCATCTACGCCTTTGTGACCCTGATGCACGATGCCGCGCCCTCCGCTGAATTGATGCAGGAACTGATTGCGCTGGTGCGGGAGGAGATCGGACCTTTCGCCAAGCCGGATCACATTCAGTGGGCGCCGGGATTGCCGAAGACCCGCTCCGGCAAAATCATGCGGCGCATTCTGCGCAAAATCGCGGCGGGTGAAATCGAGGAACTGGGTGATATCAGCACCCTGGCCGATCCGAGTGTGGTGGAAGACCTGAAGAACAACCGCGTTAGGGCCATAAGCTGAAAGCTGGGGCCGGTGCAAAGTGTCCAGGATGAGCAGCGCTGCGGCACCCACCCTGACACTTGCACTCAGGCGCTTATACCTGGCGCCTGCACCCCAGGTTTGGCGAGCTGTATCAAAGGCTGAAACGCGCGCCTAACACCAGTCCGGGCTCACCGCCTTCCACGTCCACTTCCGCCATCAGCTGTACCCCGCTGGAGATGCGATACAAGGCACGGCCGGTGATGCCGACATGATTGCCCAGATAGCTGCGCAGACGTACCGCACGGGCTTCCGCAGCTACCTCGAAATCATTACTGAGCCTATACCGGGCCCCCAAGCGAGCTGAACCACCCAGATCGGAATCGCTGCGAATATCGCCGCTGGCTCGAATGTACTCCAAGGCGCCGCCGGCATAGACATCAATATTCAGTTCATCCAGCTTGGGGATCATGGTCAACCGATAGGCACCACCAAGCGTAAAACGATACTCATCGATCTTGTCGGTGAGATAGCGGACATTACCAAACCCGAAAATTTCGTTGGTGATACCGAAGTTGACACCCGCCCGCAAACCGATCAGGTCTTGATCCCGGAAAGCGTTGGTGTAACGGTAGCCGGGATACACAACGAGGCCGCCTTCCACATAGTCATAGTTGTAGCTGGCCTGCGCGCCTACCGGCAGCAGTGCCAGGAGCATAGCCAGCGTGATCGAATGCTTGTTCATTGTTTGCCTCCTCGATGGAAACTTACTTTTTGCCGGCCGCACCCTAGCATAAAAAAGGGCTGCCGGAGCAGCCCTCTTCCATCCCGCAGCCACTCCTGTCGCCAGGAACAGACGCGGGCAGCACTTCGATCAGGCGTCCGCCTGTTGGGCCTGATAGGCCGGCACTTCCTTGATGCTGAGCTTGATGCGACCACGGTTGTCGATGTCCAACACCACCACATCCACTTCCTGACCTTCGCTCAGGTAGTCCGTCACCTTCTCAACCCGCTCATCAGCGATTTGGGAAATGTGTACCAGACCATCCTTGCCGGGCAGGATGTTGACGAAGGCACCGAAGTCCACAATACGCGCAACCACGCCTTTGTAGATGCGGCCAATCTCTGCGTCTGCGGCAATGGCCATAATGCGATTGACCGCTGCGTCTTTCGCAGCAGCGTTATCCGCATAGATGCGCACGCTGCCATCATCGTTGATATCCACTTCCGCACCGGTTTCTTCAACGATGGAGCGGATCACGGAACCACCTTTGCCGATAATGTCGCGGATCTTATCCGGATGTACCTTCACCACCACCATTGCGGGGGCGTTGGCGGAGAGGGTTTCACGGGATTGGCCGAGCACCTTGCCCATCTCACCCAGGATGTGGCGTCTGGCCTCATGGGCCTGCTCCAGGGCGGCCTCCATGATTTCCTCATTGATGCCTTCGATCTTGATATCCATTTGCAGCGCAGTAACGCCTGCGGCGGTACCAGCCACCTTGAAGTCCATATCACCCAGGTGATCTTCATCGCCCAGAATATCGGTAAGCACCGCGTAACGGTTACCTTCCTTTACCAAGCCCATGGCCACACCAGCCACCGGGGCGCGCATGGGCACACCGGCGTCCATCAATGCCAGGGAGGTACCACAGACGCTGGCCATGGAGCTGGAACCATTGGATTCGGTAATCTCAGACACCACACGCAAGGTGTAAGGGAAGTCTTCCTGGGATGGCAACACAGCTTCCATGGCACGGCGTGCCAGGCGACCATGGCCGATTTCACGGCGCTTGGGGCCGCCCATCATGCCGGTCTCACCCACGCTATAGGGTGGGAAGTTGTAGTGCAGCATGAAAG
>JBJHDG010000078.1:0-9648 GCA_050486425.1 Pseudomonadales bacterium
GTGCTACGCGCAGTACGGGCATTTGCAGTTTCACCAGTAGCAGGGCTACCGGCGCACTTAAGCTGTCGTCGTTGAGTAGGCGCTCGAACAACATGGAGACCATGCTCAAGGCGTCCAGGTCCTGATGGCGGATACCGGTCTGGGTGGTGTCCGTACCCGCCTGGCGTGCTGCGGCTTCCAGACGACGAATCACCAGCGCGAATAAATGTCCGAGTGCCGAGGTAAGGGCATCTTCCTCCGCCTCGGTGCTGGCCGCTTGCAGTTCACTGAGCAGGTCTGGTGCGGGCAGTTGGGCGACAACAAACTCAGTCAGTGGAGGCGCCTTTGGATCTACCCGCAGTGGCGGTGCGCCGCTGTCATGACTGGCCACCAGGGCTTCCAGCAGCTCCTGCCAGGCGGCCGGGGCAGCAACGCCTGGCGCGGCGCCGCCAGGCGTTGGTTCGCGCCCAGGCTGGTCCGCATGGGCATCAGCTGGTGCTGGTGTTGATCCTGCACTGGGCAGTGCGGCCAGCAGGTCCTCGTACAGAGGTTTGAGGTTAGCCAGGACCTCGACATCGAATAAGTTCAGTAGCAGCAGGCGAGTCTCGCTGTGCCAGCGTTGCCGATCGATAAGGCTGATAAAGGCATTGCAGATGGGATAGACGCCCAGGGGATGTTGTTCATCCCCGGTGGCCAGGTTGCTGAAGCGGGCGCTGATCTGTTCCAGGTAGTCGCGGTATTTGTGATTGGCGGCAGCCGCCATGCGCGAGGCCTGTACCGAGACGTTCAGGTTGCCTTCGTCCACCAGGGCGATACTGTCTTTCTGGGCGCCGCCATATTTCCGCTGGCGCGCCTTGCCCGGTACCTGTCCGGTGAGTGCGGGTAGCACCCGCTCGCGCAGCAGGCTGGCGTATTGGTCGGCCAGGGTCAGGGTCTGCTCGGCCAGGGCCTTGGTATCTTCGCGGGCTTCCCAGGCGGTGGGGTCGTCCAGGGCGGTGAGCTGCTCACTGGCCAGGGTCAGGGTGCGGACCACTGCGGGCTGCAGATGGTCCAGCAGCAGGCCCAGCAGCCTGCCGGGCAGGGCTGCAGGCCAGAACGGATGGATATCGCCGGACCTGTCCTTGGTCATAACTGGTATTGCGGCCTCAAAGTCTGTGCCTTGGCCCATTCATAGGGAGTTCAGTTTCAGGCTGTTAGCTTGGCCGACATCCGGCGAAAAGTGGAGAGTAAAATGCGCAAGGAATCTTGTCTAACATGTAAGCCCCGCAGCTGGTCATTGGCAGGACTGCTGTTGGCTGGGCTGCTGGTATTGGCAGCGTTACCTGGCGCTGCGCGGGCTCAGCCGGCGGATGGATTCAGTGCCGGCCAGTTGGATCAACTCTTGGCGCCCGTGGCTTTGTATCCCGATGTGTTGTTGTCCCAGGTACTGATGGCGGCCACCTATCCGTTGGAAGTGGTGGCGGCGGCGCGCTGGTCACGCCAAAACCCTGGCCTTGAAGGTGATGCCGCGGTGGATGCCGTGGCTGGCAGGGGTTGGGATGACAGCGTGAAAGCGCTGGTGGCGTTTCCAGATTTGTTGACACGCATGAGCGAAGATCTGGATTGGACCCAGCAACTGGGTGATGCCTTCCTGTATCAGGAGGCGGACGTCATTGATCGTATTCAGGCGCTGCGTGCCCAGGCTTATGCCCATGGCAGTCTGCAGCAACTGGACAAGGTGCAGGTGGTGCGGGAGAAGGAGGTTATCTACATCCGGCCCGCGCAGACCCAGGTGGTTTATGTGCCTTACTACAACCCCCGGCTGGTGTATGGATACTGGCGTTGGCATGCGTATCCGCCAGTAGTTTGGGTGGCGCCTGTGTATGCACCTGGGTTCTACACCAGCGTGCGCTTTTATTGGGGTGCGCCGGTGCGTGTGACACCAGTGTTCTATTACAGCGGTTTTGATTGGTATCACCGCCATATCACCGTGGTTCATGTACACCGCCATCATCATGTGCACAGCCGCCCGCAGCCCACGCGCTGGCAGCATGATCCGCGGCATAGACGCAATGCCAGCTACAGTCGCCCGGCACTGCAACAACGTTATGCGGCACCCGCGCCGCAACCTGGCATCCGCCAGCGCATGGCAGGGGCCAGTACCCATGAAGCTGCGCCAGCACAACGAGCACGGACGGAGTCGCGGCCGCAGCGCGGTGAACAGCAACAGCGGCAGCAGCCACAGCAGCAGCAACAGCAGCCACAGCGACAACTGCAGGGCGCACAGCAGCGTCTGGGGCAGCAGCGATCTGAACAGGCGAGACCTGAACGGCAGCGTGGATCTGAGCAGCAACGTGCGGAACAACGCCGTCCCGAGCAACGTCCTCCGGAACAACGAAATCCGGAACAGCGTCGCCCTGAGCGGCAACAAGCTGAAGTGCGGCGGCCTGAGCCACAGCGGCCCGCTCGGCCAGCAGAGGCGCCTGCACAGGCTCCGCCACCACGACAAGCCGCACCGGTGCCCGCACCCGAGGTGCAACGCACGGCACCAGTGAACAGTGGCAACAGACGTGCTGAGCCGAATTCACCACAACCTGCACAAACACCACCTCGTGGTGGACCGGACGCACGCGGCGGCATTCGTGACAGGATGCGGGATCGTTAAATAAAAAAGGGCCGCAGTTGCGGCCCTTTTTGTTCGCCATCCAGTTTTAGAACCGGTAGGCAGCGCCAACGGACAGTGACCAGAATTCGAAATCATCATCGTTATCGAACGTGAAGGCAGCCCGTGCGCTGAGCCGATCTCCGAAGAACATACGGCCACGCAAGGTGAATGCCTGCGAAGAATCGCCACTATCGGGATCAAAGTGACTGATCGCCAGGCCAGCACTCAAATGACGGTTGAAGTAGTAGTCTGCCGCAACGCCATAGGTCTTGTAGTCATCACTGGTAATGATGCCGGCTTCCAGATTCAGGGCTGTGCTGTCCATCTTCATCACGTATTTGGCATCCAGGCCCCAGGTATCGTCGCCGTCATCGATGTATCTTGCGGCAATCCGCAGGCCATCAATCGGCGTGACCCCCAGTGCCAACTCACCACCGTAGCCACTACCTAAGTCACCTGAGACGCGCACCACATCAGCTGCCAGGTAGAGCATGAACTCAGGCAGGTAGACTTCAACGCCACCCGTCAGCGCATTCACATTGATGTCATCCTGCTTCGAGCGGTCCAGGCCTAACCGTACATTGCTGGAGCGTTCCAGGAAGGCGGCTTCTGCCAGCGGATGGCCGTCGGTGTTAACTGCTGTGAAATGGTATTCAGCAAACACACCCAGGCTGATGACTTCATCGTCAAAATTGTCAAAGTCGGTGTACGACAGATCGCCGCCCACTTCCAACTGATAGGAACCTGCCATGGCGCTGGACGCAGCCAGCAGCAAACCCGCAAACCAAACCCCTTGAGCTTTTCTCATGCAACTTCTCCATGTTGTTTGTGTACGCCATTTCTGGCCCCGGCCCGCACCGTATTGGAGCGAGCCGGGGGAATATTACAGAAATGTCATATTTCTCATCAAGGGTTGTTGTCCGGCAATCTTCAGGTGCCGGGGCTGGAGCGATTGTCATGGACCCGCCATCCTGGCGATAATCCGCGGCCCGCGGGCGTCGTATAATGGCATTACCTCAGCTTCCCAAGCTGAAGACGTGGGTTCGATTCCCATCGCCCGCTCCAAGCTGATTCATCCGCTGGCCGTTGAGTTGTAACCCATGGTCCTAAGTCGCCGTTTGCCGTCTACGCTGCTGGGATTGGTCTGGGTCTGTCTGCTGATGTTGGCCCTGCCAGCCGCAGCGTTGCCAGTGCGGTTGCCCGTGGCACTGGGGGATGGCACCGAACTGCCATCCCTGGCACCCATGTTGGAAGCGGTATCTCCGGCGGTGGTGAACATTGCCACCTATACCCGGGTGGAGGTGCGCAATCCGCTGCTGGATGATCCTTTCTTTCGCCGCTTCTTTGATGTGCCTGATATGCAGCCGCGGTATCGGCGTACCCGCAGCGCGGGCTCCGGCGTCATAGTGGATGCGGCCCGCGGCTACATCGTGACCAACAACCACGTAGTGGCGCGGGCGGATGAGATCAATATCACCCTGGCTGATGGCCGCACTCTGATGGCAACCCTGGTGGGCAGCGACGCCCAGGTGGACCTGGCGGTGTTGAAAGTGGCGCCAGGAGAGTTGGTGGAAGCCCGCTTTGCTGATTCCAGCCGGCTGCGGGTAGGCGACTTTGTGATCGCCATTGGAAATCCTTTTGGCCTGAATCAAACGGTGACCTCGGGCATTGTGAGCGCACTGGGGCGCACCGGTTTGGGGCTGGATGGCTATGAGGATTTCATTCAAACCGACGCTTCCATCAATCCCGGCAACTCCGGCGGAGCGCTGGTGAATTTGCGCGGTGAGCTGGTGGGCATCAACACCGCCATTATCGCGCCCAGTGGTGGCAATGTGGGTATTGGCTTTGCGATCCCCGCCAATCTGGTGCAGGTCATCATGGCGCAGTTGATTGCCCATGGTGAAGTGCAGCGTGGCCATCTGGGACTGATGGTGCAGGCGCTGGACAGTGATCTGGCCGAAGCTTTCGGGTTGGATTGGCGCCAGGGTGTGGTGGTGGTGGATGTGGAACCCGGCAGCCCGGCGGATCGGGCGGGCGTACAGGCCGGGGACATCATTAGCGGTATCAATGGCCAGGCCATTCGGCGCCTGGTGGAGTTCAATCGGCAGGCGGCACTGCTGATGGTAGGCGATATGTTGACACTGGATGTGTTGCGCAGCGGGCGTCAGCGGAGTTTTGCCATTGCTATAGGCGCACAGGATTTTGAAAAGCTTGATGCCGGTCGCGTGCATCCACGCCTGGCCGGCGTGCGCTTGCAAAACAATCGTGCTGGCGCGGAGGCCGAGCGGGTGGCTGGTGTGCTGGTGGTGAGTGTGGATAACAGCAGCCGAGCCTGGGCCTCAGGGCTGCGTGCGGGTGACGTGCTGGTGGCTATCAACCGGCAAAGTACGGCCAATTTGGCGGAATTCACCGCTGCTGCCCGAGGCCCGCAGCAGTTGCTGCTGCGGGTTTATCGCAACGGTGAATTCGGCACTATCTTGCTACGTTAGTTTCCGGCGTCAGGTCTGCTGGCCTAATCGAACAAGATAACGCTACGGGCCACTTCACCGCTTTGCAGGGCGGCAAAACCTTCATTGATTTCCTCCAGTTTGATGCGGCGGGAAATCATCTCGTCCAGTTTCAGGCGACCTTGCATATAGAAGTCGACGAATCTGGGCATGTCCACGCGGAAGCGGTTGGAACCCATCATGGAGCCTTGGATTTTTTTCTCGCTGAGGAAATCCACACCGTGCAGTTCCAGCATTTTCCCTGGCGGAATCATGCCGATGATGGTGGCGGTACCGCCTCGGCGCAGCATTTTGAAGGCCTGTTCAGCAGTGGCTTTCAGGCCGATGGCTTCGAAGGCGTAATGCACGCCGCCGCTGGTGAGTTCGATGACCTGAGCTACCGGATCACCGTCCTTGGCATTCACCACATCGGTGGCGCCGAAGCTGCGGGCAAGTTCCAGTTTGCTCGGCACCATGTCCACGGCAATGATGCGTGCTGCGCCCGCCAGCAGGGCGCCGTTGATGGTCGCCAGGCCAATCCCGCCACAGCCGATCACGGCCACGGTACTGCCAGGTTCCACCTTGGCGGTGTGAATGACGGCACCAATGCCGGTGGTGACGCCGCAACCGATCAGACAGGCGCGATCCAGTGGCATGTCCGGCCGGATTTTGGCGATGGTGTGTTCATGCACCAGCATGTATTCAGCAAAGGCGGACAGGTTCAGGAATTGACGCATGGGTTTGCCAGCGTAGCTCAGGCGTGGTTCCTGATCCTTGCGGCGCTGGGTTTCCGGCGACTGGCACAGGGACATATGGCCGGTAAGGCAATGTTCGCAATGACCGCAGAAGGCGGACAGGCAGGTGATCACATGGTCGCCGGGTTGCACATAGCGCACATCGGCGCCCACGGCTTCCACGATACCAGCCGCTTCATGGCCCAGCACCGCCGGCGTGCCAATGGGATAGGTGCCATTGAGAAAGTGCAGGTCGGAGTGGCAGATGCCGGCGGCCTTGGTGCGGATGACCACCTCACGTGGCCCCGGGCTGCCCAGCGCCACCTGCTCGATGACCAGGGGTTTGTTGACTTCCTTCAGTACTGCTGCCTTCATGCACCACGCTCCCGCAACTGGAATGTCCCCGGGCTCAGGATCAAGCCGATGAGGTTTTGGATAGAAAATCAGGCTGGCAAGTGTGCCAAAGGGGGCAGCGAAATACCACGCGCACGCTGGGTTGGCCCGGAGGAAGTCGGGTGACCGGGGTTACCACCCAGGTGCTGGTGGGGCTGGGCTCCAATCAGGGGGATTCCCCGGCGCTGATTCTGGCGGCCATGGCGCGCCTGGGTGCATTTGCGGCCGGCCAGGTGCGCTGCTCTTCACTGTGGCGCACCAGCCCGGTGGACTGCGCCCCGGGTACCCAGGATTTTTTCAATGCGGCCGCAGCCTTCCTGCCTGCGCCTGGGCTGAGCCCGGAGCTGCTGGCCGCCGCGCTCAAGCAGTTGGAGCTGGAGCTGGCGGGCGGTGGGCCCCGGCAACGCAATGCGCCTCGGGCGCTGGACCTGGACCTGGTGCTGTTTGCGGATCAGATCCGGCAAAGCCCGGCGTTGATACTGCCGCATCCACGTGCCTGGCAGCGGTTGTTTGTGCTGGCACCGGCGCTGCAAGTGGCACCCGACAGTTTCTGGCCCGGCATTGGCCAAACCACCCGCATGCTCTATGAGCAGGCGCGGGCTGCGGGCAATGGGGAACGGGTCATGGAATGGGCAGCGGACACTCGTGTTAGCATCGACCCTGACTTGGGGATGGGCTAACGAGGCTTGAGTGCCGTTACTGCACCGGTATATGCGCTGGGCACTGTTCTTGCTGGGTGGCATGGGCACCAGCACCAGCTATGCCTATGAGGCCGGCATGCACCAGCAGTTGACCTTTCTGGCTGCCAAGCAATTTGACCGCTGTGTTGAGCACGAACCCCTGCCGTTACTCACGCCATTGGAAATCAGGTACATGGTCAAGGCCAATGTGGCGTTGGCAGAGCGTGGCTGGATGTCAGGATTGTTGCGTTGGCATTACTACGATGCCACGGATGCCGATGACAACGGTTGGCTATGGTTGGTGCAGACACGGATAAATCAGCAGTTCCATGATGAAGTTCAGGCATTGGAGACTGCTGAAGGTTTTGCCGAGCGCTATACCCATCTCGGGCGCCTGCTTAACTACGTACAGCTGATGTCCTCTCCGCCCTATGCGCTGCCAGTGTTTCAGCAGCGTTGGTGGCGTTTCACTACGAGCGACAGATTCAATGCTTTTCCGTTGGATGTGCCCGCACTGGAAGCTGCGCTAACCGATGGCTGTCAGCAGTTGGATTTGCTGCAACCGCCGCCGACACCGCAGGCAGTGTTGCAACAAGTTGCTGTTGATACACGGAGCGCGGTGCTGGCACCGATTCCTGAGCTCACCACCACCTGGACTGCGTTCTGGCAGCCAGGCGCTGCCGGCGACTTCGGCAGCTATGGCGCTGCAGGTAATAATTTTGGCCGCCGGGTGGAGTTCCCTTGTCCGGATCGGCGCTGCCGCTTTCGGGACAACGATTGGCGCTATCAGGAATTTGCCAATGCGCGGCACGCGCAGGCGGTGATCGCCGGTATGCAGCTACTGTACTGGATGCAGTGGCATAAGCAGCAAGCGTTGCTGCATGCGGTTGAGTAAATCCGGATGCGGCGTTTCCTGTTTTTACTGATGCTGCTGCCCAGTCTACTGGCGCCAGCACATGCCCAGATGCTGAATCCAACGCAAACCCGGGATCAGTTGCAGGGCTTGTTGCAAGCCGCCTATCAGCAGCAAATGTTTGCGGGTGCTGTGGTGGTGCTGGTGCAGGATGGGCGAGTGCTGGTGCAGGAAGGGTTTGGTCATGCCCGCCTGGTGCCAGCCACGGCAGTGGATCCCGAGCAGACTCTGTTCCGCATTGGCGGCATCAGCAAATTGTTTGTCGCCATTGCCGTGCTGCAACTGGTGGAAGATGGTTTGCTGGATCTGGACGCGGATATTCACGAGTATCTGCACAGCGTGCAATTGCCGCGTGATTATCCCGGTGTGCTGAGTCTGCGGCAGCTGCTGCTGCACCGAAGTGGCTTTGCGGATCCGCTGTTGGGGTTGTATGTCGCCGGCCCCTACAGCATGGGCGCACTGCCCACCAATCTGCAGCGTTTGCCGGTTGCACGCCTGCATTTACCCGGCGCGGAGACGGCTTATTCCCATTACGGCTACGCCTTGGCAGCCCAGGTGGTAGCAGATGTGACAGGGCTGGATTGGCAGCAGTATCTGGAGCAGCGTATTTTGCAGCCACTGGGCATGTATACCAGTAGCGGTCGGCAGCCGTTGCCGCCGCAACTGTCGGCGCAGATGGCGGATGGTTTTCTTTGGCGCCAGTCCCGCTGGCAGCAGCTGGGTTTTGAGTACAGCAGTCTGTATCCCGCGCTGTCGGTGAGTGCCAGCGGCGCGGATATGGCGCAGCTGCTCAATGCGCTGTTGGGTGCCTGGCCGTCCACCGTGGTGACACCTTATGTGCGTGAGCAACTGTCGGCCATTGAGCATGCGCAGGATGGGTTGTTCGGATTGAGCCTGGGACTGCAGCAGCGGGACAGCCATGGGCAAGCCATGCTGGGGCTGAGCGGTAACACCAGGGCCTTCAGCGCGGAATTGCGCTTGTATCCAGCCCAGCAGGCCGGATTCTTTGTGGCCTTCAGCGGTGATCGCAGTCTTGCCGCAAGGTCATTGGTGGTTGATGGCTTGCATGGGTTGGTGTTCCCGCCTGATCTGTCGGTGACCGGATCTGTCATGACATCTACAGCGCGCTCCGCGCATCAGACGCCCTATACCGGCCTGTATATGGCCCTGCAACGACCACTGGCGGATCAAGCCAGAATTCTTACGTTGGCGCGCATGCTGCGGCTCCAGGCGGACGCCGATGGGGCGTTGCGGCTACGCGGCCCGGCCTTGGCCCGTTATGGTGTTTCCGGGGCGCAAAGATTTACCGCTGTGGATGCAGGCCGCTATGAAAACGCAGTGGGTACAGCGTTGTATGTTTATCCCCGCGACGAGGGTCAGGCAGCTACCACCTATGGTTTGCAACTGAGCAGCTTGCCTGCACAACCCTTCATTCAGGTGGCCTGGTACTTTGATCCACTGCTGCAGTTTGGGATTGCCCTGGCAGCATTGCTGGTGCTGGCCAGTGCCGTGCTGCTGTGGCCATTTAGTCTGCTGCGCTGGTATCGCAGCAGACAGGCGGGTGAGCGGTCGGCCACCTTTACTGCCTGGGTCAGCGCGCTCTTGTTGCTTACCTTTGCCGCCGGCGCAGTGCCCCTGCTGCTGGCCATGGATTGGTTGTATCTGGGCCTGCCGACACGCCTGTTGCAACTGTATTGGTTGCCGGTGGCCGCAGCACCCCTGGTCTTGGCTCAGTGCTGGTACCTGGGACTGGCTTGGATTCGTGGCTATTGGTGGCCCAGGCGCCGGATTCATTACAGCCTGGTGACCTTGGCCGCAC
>JBJHDG010000079.1:0-9481 GCA_050486425.1 Pseudomonadales bacterium
AGTTAACCCAATCCACGAATGGCCAGAAATATAAACAGGGCCATGTTGCAACGAATTTGGAATTCTGCTAATTAGATTAAATCGAATGCCTCCAGAACAAGCATCACTAAGATTTTTGTCAGCCACATGCGCAACAACTCCTGCATCTCCCCTGTTTCTTAGAATTATGCGGAAATAGACTTCCCCTGAATAATACCCATCATTGTCATTAACAGCCTCTACATAGAATCTGGAAACCTCATAGTTCTTATGCTGCTTTTCTGTGATCGGCAGAAACCCGTCATCAAACTCAGGTATGGAGAATGATATAGAACTTGTCCTCTCATCGCCTATATTTGCATAAACAGCCACATCACAAGGCGCTCCGAGCCCAACAGCCCCAAGCCCTACCGATCTGTAAATAACATCCGAATGAGATGCCAATCCAAGAGAAAATACTGGCATCGGGTATCTTCCAGAAACCGCTTTCTGCTTTATGCTTTGACATTTTTCTATATCAAAGAAAATATACACATTTTCTTTTTCCTTACTCTCACTTTCATATAATAAATGTATTTCTGGCCCAGAATCAGATGACATCGTAAGCGTGTAGCTAAGCTGCGCGCCTTCTGCGCTTAATATCATCAAAGCACAAATTAAAATAATGTAAGCAAATAGATACTTTAGCATGTTAGAGAATTATTCCTTCGACAGCGTCCAAATTTGTCGGCTTGTTGCTCAGCCCAGTCAGAGTGGACCCCCATTCTATAGTGTCTAGCCATTCTCGCCATTCTGCTGTATGCAATCTGTTCAGATTCGTACAGATCCGCTCTAAAAGTAGGCGATCTTCTATTAAGCCTTCCCTGAATGAAATGCTGAACATGAACCATTTCGTGATCCAAACTCCACGCGAGGCGATTCACACCAAGATTTGAATATCCATTTCGGTTAACTATTATCTCGGAAGCGCTTAATACAGTCATTACTGCATTTGAACTTTGATTATCAGCAGCCACAGCAAACCTAATATTAACGGTATGGTTCCTCCCAAGGAGAAGACCCATTGTGTCTTCCATGTTATAAGCATCAACAGCTTCCTGAAGTCGCTCTAACCCAGGCCCAAAATTGAACTGAACTCTCGATTGACGTTGACGCCTCGCTGACACGCTTGTATCAGTGTCATTCTCATCGCGTGCCTCCCTTCCATCCGGATCCACAAACCGATACGGATTATTATTCGCATAATCATACCGATTAAAGCTCATCGGCTGCTGCACATGAAACCGCACCGGGTCCGGTGACAGAAAGCGGCCGATATGCGGGTCGTAGTAGCGCGCCCGCATGTAGGTGAGGCCGGTGCTGTCATCCTGCACATGGCCGGTGTAGCCCAGGCGCTCCGGCGCCGGGGCGCCCCCGCCCTGGCTGCGCTCGGCGCCAAAGGGTGCGTACTGCTTGCGCCAGAGCAGCGCGCCGCTGGCATCTGTGGCTGCCACCACCGAGCCCAGGCCGTCACTGTGCAGGTAGGTGGTCACGCGGTGCCCGATCACCGGCTGGCTGTGGCCGGCCCCGCTGCTGGCAAGCGTAGTGATCAGCAGCGGCAGGGACGTGCTCAGGCGCGGCCCGGCTGGCAGGCGGGCAGCCGGCTGGCCGGTTGAGGGATTCGTCAGCCAGCGCGCCAGGATCTGCTGCAACCAGGGTTGCAGTTGCGGCTGTACCAGCGCCAGCGCACCCGGCCAGGGCCTGGACACCCTGGCCAGCGTCTCCGCCCCACCCGGGCCAACGCGCGCCAAGCTGCTGATGGCCATCACCCACACATCGTCGTAATAGGCGTTCTGCTGGGCGTAGTTATACAGGGCAATGGTGCCCTGGCTCAGGCTGCTATCCGTGCCCGCAAACAGCACCTCACCATCCAGCACCACCCGTATCTGGTTGCCCAGTACCGACACCTCCAGCACATAGTTCCGGTGCAATTGGTAGCCGCCGCTGCCCTGGTACAGGGCGCTGTAGCTGCCATTGACCTTCTTCACCAGGCGCCGGAAATTGCGCTCCGCGTCCATCTCAAAGCGGTAGTAGTTGTTGTTGTCCTGGTAACGGAACATCACTCCCAGGCCATCATCATCAGAACCCCGCAGCCTGACCCGGAAGCGGTAGTCCTGCCAGGAGAAGCCGTGGTTGTAGTAGGCGTAGGTACCACGGCTGGTCAGCAGCCGCGCCGACGGAATACCCCCGTAGATGTTACTGCTTTGCCGCAGCTCACCATTAACCACCTGCCAGATCGACGGGCCTTCGTTGGTGTTGAGCTCATCAAACACCACCCAGCTCTGGAAGTTGCCGTCGTTGAAATCATCGTGCAGCAGCACTGATACGCCTGCAGTGACATAGAGGCTGAACCGTCGCCGCCGGAGAGGCCACCACTATCTTGCACGCTGGCCGCAATTAAATGTGGCTCCATGCGCTTGCGAGCATCATCAGGAATCAAGTGCAGAAGCGGATTTGTTAATACATTCTGCGCAGGCTGAACAGGACAAACCACAACACCAGCGTCATCTGCAGAAATCTACATGTCCGCGACCCGAATACTCTCTCAATAGAGAAAAACTCGATATGAAACCACTCGTTGATCAATAATCCCGCTCTCCTGAATGGTAAGTTACAATCAACGAATCGGAATCTCCAACAACCCGACTGCATCCCTGAGCTTCATTGATCGCCTTGCTCGGCCTATACAATATTTTTATCTCGTCCCCATCTTTCAATTGATAATTCTCCTCAAGATAAGATTTCTTATAAAAATATCCTATCGCACTATAAGAAAAAAGCGAAACAAGCGACGGAGTGTGCCAAAAACTTCCTGCCGGGTTATAATTTGACACAGCATCTCTAGATTCTATGATAAAATATATATTGTAACCATCTACAAGCTCCTCTGCACAAATTGAATCCTTAGATTCATTAATTAAGAAAGCAAATATTCCATCGTCGAACGCAACAACATTGACGCTTGCATTTGAATAACATTGATCGGCTGATACAGCCAAGCTTAGAAAAACAATAAAGATAGCAATTACTCTAACCATCGCAAACGCTCCACTTGGGAATTATCTGGCATCGAGACTTTCCAGCTCCTGCATATACTTATCCCTTGATTTAATCATTTTCTCCCTATGCGTCTGGGAGACAAGATTCCAAGTAAAGTGATTCATTCCAATATCGTAAGCTTCAATTTCATTGCGAAGCCATTGTGCGAAATCCCTATATCGCCCTGGATTACAGGTAGCACATCACGCCACGCTAACCAACCCCGCCAACACCCGCACCACCACCCCCATGCCAAGCTGCATCACCGCCGCCATATCCTCCTCCCGAATCGGCCCAGCGCCCAATCCCGCCGCAGGATTCACCACCAAACACAGACTCGCATAGTCCATGCCCAGCTCCCGAGCCAGAATGGCTTCGGGCATGGCGGTCATGCCCACCAGCGTGCAACCGTCACGCGCCAAGCGTTGCACTTCGGCGGCGGTTTCCAATCGCGGACCCTGGGTACAGGCATAGACGCCACCATCGTGCAGCGGGATGCTCAATGCAGCGCCCGCCGCTAACAACCGGTTACGCAATGTCGGTGTAAAGGGGTGCGTGAAATCCAAATGCAGCAGCTGACTGGCATCGGAAAAACTACTCTCCCGGCCCCAGCTGTAATCGATTAGCTGATCAGGCACCACCAGATCACCATTGGCATATTCAGGCGCGATGCCGCCTACTGCGTTCACTGCAACAATCTGCTGCACGCCTAGCTGTGCCAGCAGCCAGATGTTGGCGCGGTAATTTATCTGATGCGGGGCAAGGCGATGGGGCTGACCATGGCGCGCGAGAAACAACGCCGGCTGATCGGCCAGGCTGATCCAGGCTGGGCTGGCAGAGGCTGGCCCATAGGGGGTGGCAATATTTGCCGCTGCCTGCTGGCCATCCTGGGTAAAACGGTTCAAGCCGCTGCCGCCGATAATGGCCACGCGCAGGCTGTTGGGTTCAGTCTGCCACTGCATAGATCGCATCCAGGTTGCGCCAATAACCTTTGTAATCCATGCCCCGGCCAAACAGATACAAATCCGGGGCCTGCAGGGCGACATAATCCGCCTGGATGGGTTTGGGCGTGGGCCGCATTTTTTCCACCAGCACTGCGGTTTGCACCTGCGCCGCGCCCATCTCGGTCAGCCGGGCGCTGGCGGCGGCCAGGGTCAGGCCTTCGTCGAGGATGTCATCCAGTAGCAGCACGACCCGTCCCTGCAAATCCAGCCTGGGCAGCGCCAGCCAATGCAGCTCTGCGCCCCGGGTCTGTTCCCGGTAACGGGTGGCGTGCAGGTAATCCAACTGCAGGGGAAAGTGCAGCCTGGCCAGCAGATCGCCGGCAAACATCAGGCCGCCAGTCATGACGCAGACCAGCACCGGATTGGCCTCCGCCAGACTCAGGGTCACCCGCACCGCCAGTTGGTCCAGGGCCTTATCCACCCTGACCCGGTCGTAAATACACTGGGCCTGGGCCAGCACCTGCTGCATCTCCGGCGGCGCCCCGCCGCCCGCTGGCACCCCGGCTCGGCCCGGCCCGGGACCCCGGCCTGGGCCGGGCAATTTCTGCTTCATCTTGGCTGCATCCCTGTATATACTTCCAGCACACTGTACATCCGCACAGGCATGCCATGGAAAAACTCACCATCCGACAAGGCCAGGTATTAAACCTGATCCGCGAGCATCTGAGCGAGACCGGCTACCCCCCCACCCGGGCCGACATCGCCAAGGCGCTGGGCTTCAAGTCCGCCAATGCGGCAGAGGAGCATCTCAAGGCCCTGGCCCGCAAGGGCGCCATCGAGATGATCCCAGGCACCTCCCGCGGCATCCGTCTGCCGGATCCCGGCGGCCTGCCCATCATCGGGCGGGTGGCAGCTGGCAGCCCGGTGCTGGCATTGGAACACATCGAGGATCATTGCGAGGTGCCACCGCACCTGTTCCGCCCGCGGGCAGATTATCTGCTGCGGGTGCAGGGCGACAGTATGATCAATGTCGGCATTCTGGATGGCGATTTGCTGGCCGTACATCGCACCAGCAGTGCTGAGAACGGCCAGATCATCGTGGCGCGAATCGACGATGAGGTCACCGTCAAGCGCCTGCAGCGCACCCGCGCCAAGGACCGCCTGCTGCTGGTGGCCGAAAACGACGACTATGCGCCGATCGAAGTGGATCTGCGCGAGCAGGCGTTTGCCATTGAAGGGCTCAGTGTGGGTGTGATTCGCCGGCACTAAGGCGCCCCTGAGAGAAAATTCTCCCCGCGTAACGGTTTGGTGATGCCCCGATGGCTGGTATATTTCCAGCCTTGGGATACCAGACTTCTTGCCACTACCAGAAAAATAAATGACTCAGTCAAAATATTTGGTCGCCGGTTGTCAGCGGCACTGTCGCTTCCGCGTAGCGCTGCTTGCACTCATGCTTTGTACGGCCTTACCGGCAGCAGCAGCCGAAGACACAGACGAAGACCGCGCGCGTTTTCGCACCTGCTACAACAGCTTCCAAGAAGCTGTAAATGCCCAGCGCTGGCATGCCGCCCGCGTCCATGCCACCACTTGCAATGAGCTGGCGCCGAAGATCTATGGGGAAGAACACCCCAATACTGCGGCCATGCAACTGAACTATGCCCGTATGCTGCTGTTCACCCAAAATCGTCAAGAAGCATTGCCTGCCGCGACCCGCGCCAACACGCTTTACCGCAATCTCTACGGTAGCGGTTCTATAGAAGTGATCGATTCGCTGATGCTGCTGGGGGATGCCACAACCTTAGGCGCAGATCCGGAACGAGCGCGTCGGCATTACCGGGAAGCCGTGAACATTGCCCGCCGCAATACCGATCCAGATGCCGATCTGGCCGCCGACCTGCAGATACTGGCTGGCAGCTCGCTGATGAATAACGTGAATGCGGACATTGCTCTGGAATTTTTTGAAGACGCGCTAAAGCATTTTTCCCGCGTCCATGGGCAGACACACCTAAAAACCGCAATGGCCAACTTCCAAATTGGCAAGGTATACCTTGCACGGCGCAACAATAGGCGTGCATTGGAATTTTTTGATGCCGCCCTGGAAACTTACACCGCCTTGGGAGAATCCGGCACGCAGATGGCCATGATAACTCGTGGATTTCTGGTTGAAGTCAATGAACGCGCGGGCAATAGCGATGCCGCAACAGAGCATGTATTGGCGATCGGTCGTGCTACACCAAGGAACCCGTCAAGCTCAATAACACCATTATACCAGCCCATAGAACTGCCCCATCAGGCAAATCGCGGGGGCTATGCGCTCATTGAATTCACCATTGATACTGAGGGCAGAGTCAAGGATCCCGTGGTGATCGAGTATTCCGGTGGGCGCGGCCACGCGACAGCCAGCATGCGCGCCATGCGCAACTGGCGATTTGCACCGCATTTTGTTGACGGTCAACCGGTTGAAGTGAAAAATGCCAGATACAAAATTGTCTATGAGATGCGCCCCGAGGATGCCCCACCAACAGGTTCACACATCAGGCGCTGACGCAGCATGACAAGCACTCATATCACTGGCTCCTGCCTCTGCGGCAGCGTGCGCTATCAGATTGCGCCGCCGTACCGTTTTTTCCAGTACTGCCATTGCAGCCGCTGCCGTAAGCGCACCGGCAGCGCCTATGCCGCCAACATCCTTGTAGATGCAGAACGCTTTGCGTATCTGCAGGGAGAAGACTTGGTACAGCGTTATGAAGTACCCGATACCAAGCATTTCAGTACCTGTTTCTGCACTCAGTGCGGCTCATCCCTGCCTTGGCACACCAAGGATGGCGCACGCGTGTTAGTACCCACTGGCACTCTGGATGCAGATCCCCAGGCACGGCCGGAACGCAATATCTTCTGGGAATCTCGTGCCTGCTGGTTTGTGTCGGATGCAAGCTTACCTAAATTTGATACCTTACCTGGGAGAGATTCATGAATAATCCGCAGTCAGCATTTGCCAGCATTGGTATCCAGACGGTGCTGGGTGGGAGCAGGCCCCATTACAGGGGCGCCTGAATCTGCACAACTTTCACCTCGTGCTGCAATGCGTACTGCACCAGGCCGAACTGATTGTAAATCGCCACGTCTGCCGCATCTCGCCCATAGCCGATGGCAACGTAACCAGGATTCAATGTCGCCTGGGTGGCATCAAAGGTATACCAACGTCCGCCTACATAGGCCTCAAACCAGGCGTGCATATCCATGGGTTGCAGGTTGTGCAAATAACCCATCACCATCCGCGCAGGGATACTAAGGCTGCGACAAAGCGCGATGCCCAAGTGGGCCAAGTCCCGACACACACCAGATTGGCGCAGGTTCACCTCTACCGCAGAGACAGGCACATTACTGCTGCCCGGTTCATAGCGAATACTGCGACGTAACCAATCGGTGATGGCGACAACTTGGTCATAGCCCAGTAACTGACCTGCGGTGATTTCCACCGCCATATCATAAAAACGGTCAGACTCCACATAACGACTGGGTAATAGGTAGGAGAGCACTGCATCCGGCAGATACGCCACCGCTACGAACGGCGCACCGGGCGCGCTATCGATAAAGTCCGCAACCATTACTTCGGCCGCGGTATGCACCCTGAATGGCCCTGCAGGCGCCACCAAGCGCTGACACAGATTGCCGTAGCTGTCAGTGAACTCAGACACCTGCACGCTAGGCTGTAGCCGGTATTCCTCTCGGGCGATCCATTGTTGCGGCCCGCTACGTGGCCGCAACATGAGCACGAAAGGCGTATCCGTCGCGATATCGAACACGAAACTGCAACTCGTTCTCAGCCACATCAGGAAGCCTCTTGCTGAACACCCGCATTAGTGGACAGGGAACCGTATACTTCGGAAACCGCCTCAACCCATCGGTTTTTTTGCCTTGGGCTTTGCTTTGGGTTTTGCTTTGGGTTTCACCTTGGCCTTTGGCCTTGCCTTGGCTTTAGATTTGGCCTTGGTTTTTCGTGTTGCCTTGGCCTTCTCGGCTGGCTTGCCGCCTACCACCCAGCGCCCATCCTGGTAAAAGGCTACCCAGCCCGTGGCCTTGCCCTCTACTTCACTGAGCACATACTGCTCTTTACTCTTACGACTAAAGCGAATGGAAACCGGATTGCCGGCATCATCCACTTCCGGCGCATCCAGCAAATAACGCAGTTTGGGATCCAGCTCATTGGCATGGGGTTTGAGCTCACTCACCAGCGGCGCCCGGGTTTCCCGATGCTTGGGAAACTGGCTGGCCGCGAGGAAAATACCAGCGGCACCATCACGCAGCACGTAGTAGTCATCCACTTTGGCGCAGCGTAGCTCGGGCATGGGCACCGGATCGGATTTCGGAGGCGCTGCCTCGCCGCTGCGAAGCAGCTTACGGGTATTCTTACAGCTGGCGTTAGTGCAACCGAAGTATTTGCCGAAACGCCCTGATTTAAGCTGCATGTCGGCACCGCACTTATCGCATTCGATCACCGGCCCATCGTAGCCCTTGATGCGGAACTCACCCGACTCCACCAGGTAGCCATCACAATCGGGATTGTTGCCACAAATGTGTAGTTTGCGCTTTTCATCCACCAGATAGCTGTCCATGGCAACCCCGCACTTGGGGCAACGGCGCCGGGCCCGCAGCGCGCGGGATTCGCTTTCCTCGTCCTGCTCGAGATCTACGGCTTCTTCGCCAGGAATCAGGTTCAGGGTCTGGGTACAGCGTTCCTTCGGTGGCAAGGCGTAACCGGAGCAACCCAGGAATACACCCGTGCTGCCAGTGCGCACCTGCATCTTGCGTCCACAGGCGGGGCAATCAATATCGATGTCCGTGGGTTGGTTGGGCCGCATACCCGCCTTGGCGGACTGGGCGTTCTCCAATTTGCCGCTGAAATCCTCATAGAAGCGATTCAGCACGGTGCGCCATGGGACCTCACCCTCGGCAATCCGATCCAGCTCCTGCTCCATCTGCGCCGTGAAGCCGTAATCCAGCAGATCCGTGAAGTTTTCCAGCAACCGATCCGTGACCAACTCGCCGATTTTCTCGGCGAAGAAGCGGCGGTTGCGCAGACTGACATAACCGCGATCCTGAATGGTGGAAATGATCGCGGCGTAGGTGGATGGCCGGCCGATACCGCGCTTTTCCAGCTCTCTAACCAGACTGGCTTCGCCATATCGCGGTGGTGGCTTGGTGAAATGTTGCACCGGTTCCAGCCCCAGCAGTTTCAGGGCCTCTCCCGGCTGGAAGTCCGGCAACTCACGATCATCCTCATTGCGCGACAGCGGTGACATCACCTTGGTATAGCCATCAAAACGCAGAATACGACCACGAATGCGCAACTCGAACTCGCCCGCCTTTACCTGCACCTGAGTGCTGGTGTATTCGGCGCGCGGCATCTGCGACGCCACGAACTGACGCCAGATCAGGTCGTACAGACGCACCGCATCAGTTTCCATACCCGTCAAGGC